>JAKLHB010000009.1 GCA_022710345.1 Planctomycetota bacterium | reverse complement strand
CGAGTAGAGATATTAAGTTTCAGCATATAAAGCACTTGCATTATGCATTTTTATTGCAAGGATTGTAAAACTTGCTTCATGTGTTACTACAGAAACCTCTGGTTACCAATAAAAAATCCGGTTTGCTTTTTGCAGGCCGGATTTTTTATAAAATCTAAAATATTTTATTTACATTCATTATTCCAAAGTAACCGTCACAGGACCATGAAATGCACTTTTTCCAGCGTAATCTATATCTTGCAACTGATAGTGATATGTTTTCCCAGGTATCACTTGGAAATCATCATAAGAGTATTCACTTCCCCATGTTGAGCCGCCTTGGGATGGAATGATAAACCCAGTAATCTTTTCGTATTTCCCGTTTGCAATCTCGCTTTTCCAGATATGAAAGCCAGCGTTATCCAGTTCAGTTGCTGTTTTCCATTGAATTGAAATATGATCTTGCATGGCAATAGCTTTGAAATATACCAAAGACACTGCCGTAGGAAAGGAAGCGCTAAAGTTACTGCTTGGAGAAGCGGGTGTATTCGCCCCAGAAATATCACTGGAAGCCGCGTTATGGTCGTTTGCATTATCACGACTTCCGAGTTGAATTTTCCATGTTTGAGTATTGCAATTTAATAATGTATTGGTGGTTAAATAAGAATTGCTAATCGCAAAGTCAACAAAGGAAGTAGTTCCAAAATTGGTGGTGGCCTGGCCATCTACAAATCGAATGTATCCATCTTTTGCCGTTGCATCTACACTGTATGCAAAATCTGCTGAACCCGGAGTGGTAAGTTTGTCCGCACCATTTCCATCTAAGTCTCCCATGCGCACATCACTCCAAGTTGGACCAACATTCGTAGTCTTGACCATCATCTCCAGCCCATGCTTGCTGATAGGTGTGGCTGCCGAGTCCCACGCGAACGCATAATCCACAACGTTATCGCCTGTGTAGTCAATGTAAATCCATATCGTACCATTATAACCCGTATAGGTCGCAATATGAACTCTGATGCGGAAATACATGTATTTTGTTGCTTGGTCATAATACTTGTAAGCACAAGGATTCGTCGCATCTCCGACAAAATCAAAACCTTCGCCAATGCTGCCATCATGTGGATCGTTGAGACTCGGAATGACAATCCATTTATCATCCGTAGGCCAGGTATGGCCTGTTCCATAAACTTCTGTAATCGCAGCGCTAGCCATACTCGAAAGAACGGCAAAGGCAAAAATAGAAATAAGATAGTTGAATAAAAAATGACGCATATACAACCTCCTGAACTGTCGCAGTACAAAAATAATAAAAATTCCTAAGTGGTTAAATGATGCACATAAACTATAAAAATACCACAAATTTTCCATCTTTGCCATACACCAGCAAATAATACTCAGAAATTTTTCAAAATTATGTAAATTTTTGCATTTTTTTTCTTGATTTGTTTTTTGCCAAAAGTATATTGATGCACGGAATCCTAGAGTGTATCAGGATAGCCCAAATTCCTAGTAAAAGGAGTTTTCAGATGGCGATAAAAGTTGCAATCAATGGATTTGGTCGTATTGGTAAATTAGTATTTCAAATCCTAGAACAAGATCCTGAATTCGAAGTAGTGGCAGTCAATGACCTTACCGATGCAAAAAGCCTAGCCCACATGCTCAAGTATGATTCTGTTCATGGAATGTATCCAGGTGAAGTCAAGGTCGAAGGTGATTGCTTGGTGGTCAATGGCAAAAAAGTTCGTGTGATTTCTGAAAAAGACCCAGCCAAATTGCCATGGCGTGACATGGGTGTTTATTTTGTGGTAGAATCCACAGGCAAGTTCACAAAAAAAGAAGAATGCCTAAAGCATATTGCCATTGGAGCTACCAAAGTATTGCTCACAGTGCCAGCAAAAGACAAAATTGATGCCACTATTGTCTATGGGGTCAATGATACTGCCTTGAAGCCGGAACATCAAATTATTTCCAATGCTTCTTGCACCACCAATTGCCTAGCACCAGTAGCCAAAGTCCTGCATACTCAATTTGGGATTGTCCGTGGATTTATGACAACTGTTCATGCGTATACCAATGATCAAAGAGTTGCGGATCAAATCCACTCTGATTTGCGGCGTGCTCGTGCTGCTGCCTTGAATACCATTCCTACCACCACAGGTGCAGCCAAAGCTGTTGGCGAAGTCATTCCTGAACTAAAAGGCAAGTTGGATGGAATTGCTCTCAGAGTTCCAGTACCAGATGGTTCTTGTGTAGATTTGGTAGCTGAATTAAGCCGCAAGGCCACCAAAGAAGAAATCAACGCAGCTATGAAACATGCTGCAGAAGCTGAACTCAAAGGAATCTTGCGTTATACAGAAGATCCCATTGTATCCTCTGATGTCATCCATGATGCTCATTCTTCAATCTTTGATGCGCTTTCCACTATGGTGATGGGCGATACCTTTGTTAAGGTATTGGCATGGTATGATAATGAATGGGGCTATTCGAAACGTGTAGCAGATGTGATGAAGTTAGCTGCCAAAGTTGGTAGCAAATAAGCTAACTCAGACCCTATCAGAATCTTATGACTAACATATTTTCAATCTTTTATTTTGCAACGCTAAGAGTGAAAAAATGTTAACCTAGGAAGCAAGGACATTTCTCCTCGTGAGAGTGTCCTTGCTTTATTTTTTTGAAGCGGGTATCAAGAGTAAAAAAGGAGAGCACACGTTCTCGATGGCTGATCATCATTGAGTCTTTGTGCGAAAGATGCTATGGGTAATGTGCCAATTATTTATGCAGTTACAGTTCCCAAATCATTGATTTATTTTACTGGTTTATTTCCATATCTCTCTAAAAATGGATTTACAGTCCATGTAATCTCTGGAAAAAATGAAACAATCGCCGATGAAGATTTCCTAGACCCCAAAATTTGGACACAACAGCAGCATGCTGAATATCATGAGATAGATATGTATAGAGGAATTGCACCATGGAAAGATTTATCATGTATTGGGAATTGGCGTACAATCATCAAAAAAATACAACCAAAAATCGTTCATGTCCATACTCCAAAAGCAAGCTTACTGGGCATGCTTGCTTCTTGTATGGAAAGAGTGCCAATTAGAATATACCATATTCATGGTTGTAGATATTATGCGTCCAGAGGAATAGCCCGGCTGCTTCTTCAGCAAATGGAACGTTGTATTATCAAAATGTCCACAAAAACTTTTTTGGTCAGTAATTCATTAAGAAATTATTACATCCATGAATTAAAAATCAGCAATGAAGAAAAATTAGCTTTGGTTGAAAATGGTATTGATTGCAGTATTTTTGATCCAGATCAATTTACATCCGATGATCCTGAGAATTTTAGAAATAAATTGGGAATCCCCAAGGATTCTTTTGTGATTGGATTTGCAGGAAGACTTGTTGTGGACAAGGGGATCAACGAGTTATTATTGGCATTCCAGGAGCTTTCCAAAAAATATAGCCACATTCATTTGTTTCTCGCTGGCTCAATTGAGAAATTGAATGCCTTATCGCCGCAAGCCGTTGATTTTATAAAAAATGGGAATGATCATACTCATCTATTAGGGTATATTCGAGACATGCCACGTTTTTATAGTTCAATTGATTTATTGGTAAGCCCAACATACCGCGAAGGTTTTGGTTTAACATTAGCAGAAGCAAATGCCATGATGAAACCCGTGGTGTCCAGCAATATTGTCGGATGCGTGGATGCCATAGAAAACGGAGTTACAGGCATGCTTGTTCCTGTCAAGGACGTAAAATCTATCATTGCAGCGATTGAGAGGTATATCCGTGATCCTGAATTAAGAAGACAGCATGGCATGAATGGCAGAGAGAGAGTCAAAAGCATGTTTTCTCCAGCCCTTGCCCGAGAAGGAATACTAAATGCTTATGTCAATCTCTTAAACGCTCGTGAACACTAAAAAGCCGAAAAGATTTTCAGAAATAAAGAGCAGGACATTTTTCTAATGTTATGCCACATTGAGCTAAGAACGTGGCGTTTGAAGATTGCCCATCAAAAAAAAGACAGCCATTTTTTTAATATTATGCCAGATGATTGCCCATCAAAAAAAGACAGCCATTTTTCATGGCTGTCTTTTTGGTTTGCAAATCGCTATGGCTTTTTAAAACCTATTTTGTCCAAAGTACTCCAACTGGCCTCTGTCTCCATGGTGACTCCTTGAACCAAATCTGCTTGGGTGATATTGCTTGATCCTCGATAAGCAGCATATCGAGCGGCATGGAGCACGGCGTTTTTGATGGTGCCGCCAGAAATTTCGTATTTGTCCGCTAGTTCTTGAAAATTGACATCCGGGGCCAAGGGCGCTTCACCGGGGATCAGGGACTGCCAAATTTGCTTGCGTTGTTCTGGTCCAGGCATATCAAAGCTCACTTTTAACCCAATCCTGCGCTCCAATGCTGGGTCTAGGGAAACCGTTCGGTTGGTGGTCAAAATAACCATGCCTTGGAATCGTTCCAATTCTTGCAAGATCACGTTGATGTCGCGATATTCCCAAGAATGGCTTGCAATTTCTCTTGAATAGAACATGGCATCTGCTTCATCCCATAACAAAACGCCGCCAAGGTCTTTTGCTTTTTTAAAGGTAGCCACAATTCGCTTTTCTGTCTCTCCAACATACATATTTTGAATTTGGGCGTAGTTTGCGATCAAGAGCTTTTTTTCTAGAGAGCGTGCAATGGCTTCTGCCATCATGGTTTTTCCTGTGCCAGGGAGGCCTGAAAAGAGCATGGTGAGGCCATTTCCATAAGGAATCTTTTTTTCAAATCCCCATGTTTTGAAAATAAGATCATGATGTTTTTGCTGGCTCAAGGCAATTTCAATGGATTTCTTCTTTTCTGGATTTAAAATAACATCCTCAAAACTAAAACGAGGTGTGAGCACCAGTAAGGTACGCTCTTCTTCGTCGTCGTTGCATTGGCATTCTTCATCCAATGTAGGATGCTCATTGCCTTCTCCTAAGAGCCGTCGGATGGTTTTTTCGGATAAAAAATATTCGCCGTCCAG
This sequence comes from Planctomycetota bacterium, assembly GCA_022710345.1. Classification (GTDB taxonomy): domain Bacteria; phylum Planctomycetota; class Uabimicrobiia; order Uabimicrobiales; family JABWCH01; genus JAKLHB01. The sequence goes on along the minus strand of JAKLHB010000009.1, from coordinate 23,408 downwards.
GATGTTTTGTCCACCCCATCCTTTCTCCATCTCCACAAGGTGATTTTTGCGTAGTTTACCTTCTTTATACAATAATGGCCGTCGTGCGATCATCTCATTTTCGCTTTCCGACACCATAGCCAATAACTTTTTCCCTTCAATCCCGCCAAATGAGTCTGAAAAACCCAATGAATCTTGAAGCAGGATGACAAGGATCAATTTTTCTTCGTATGTAAGTTGATATTCTTGTGCTACTTGTTCTAGTGGATATGTTGCTTTGGTCTCTCCAAATTCTTCAAGCGTGGCCTTGAGCTTCCGGATATTATAGCGAATTCTGTTCATTTCTTTGCCGTTTTCTTTGGGTGTGAAGAATTCCAACAAATTCAAAGGGCTACCGGAGTCATGGCGTAACATACTGGAGATTTCTGCTTTTTTTTCCAATAAATCCACTAAGCTAAAGTGAAGATTGAGATAGTTTTTATATGTTTTTTCAGTGAGATATCGGGTTGTCTTCTTTTTGATAGAACCTTTTTCTCCTAAAACTTGGGAAATGACAGATTCGGGTAGAAAGAATTCTATATCCAATACACTATGTTCTTCGTCATCAGCTTCCTCGCAACTGATTAAGTTATGCGTGCGTAACTTGGCATCTTCCATAAGATAATGTCGAGATCGCATCATGCTCAGCCTATCTTGGGTAATATGCTCGAGGATTTCGCGGCCGCTTGTACCTTCATTGTCTGTGGTGAAGTAACGATACAGCAGCAGAATTAAAATTTTGCTTTCTATTTCATCCAAATGATGTTCTTGAATAATATGGTCTAGGCAAAATGTTTTGCGATGCTGGCTTGAACTGGATTTGCGTTCCTGAATTTCTTGTAATTTGTGTGCAATTTGACGATCTAATTCATTCAGCATCAATGCCTTACTTTGATCTCCTTCTTTTGCATAGTCTATGATCTCCTGGCGTTGTTCCATCAGATCAATCAATCGAAAGTGATCTTCCAAGTATTCAATATCATTGTGGTAGTATTCTTCTTTGGTGGATACTTTTCGCATAATTTTCACCTCTCAAAAAGATATGTGACCTGTGTCTGGTCTAAATCTATGCTAAAATTCTCAAAATTGCAACCCAGGCAAATATTTTTTTCTATTTTTTGCTTAACTTCTTTTTTTCAATCCATAGAAACAAAAAAAAGAATAATCTGCAATTGCAGACTATTCTTTCAAGCAGTTCTTGGGTCTAATAACCTAAGACGGCAATTGTACAATGATGATATAATGACAATTAGGACAACGACCTTCTTTTCCTGCCATGCGTTTAAAAATATGCAATTTTTTGTGGCATTTGGGGCAAAAGAAAATGAATTTTTGTTCTTCAGAATTAATGGGCTTTTTGGGAACGCAATATTTTTGAAGAATACGTAGAGATTTTTTGTGCATTTTTTTTGCAAAAGCAATTTGCTTCTCATATTCATCGCATGCTTTGGAATCCGCTTGTGCCTCACAAGGTGGAAATTCAGGCTCCTTTTTGATTTCAGCTAAAAATTCGGAGAACATTGCTTTGAGTTGATCATGAATTTTTTCAATTGTAATGCGTTCTTGCGCAGAATTTTCCATCATCGCCGCTACAAGATCGCTTAAAGACAAGGTGAATGGTGTATGGGGCACTGAATCTGCTACTTTAGGTTTTGGAAAATAAATCACTTTGGAGACTAATTCGGATGTAGTTTCGCCTTCAACGGGCCTTTTGCCCGTAAGCATGGTGTACATCACAGCTCCTAACTGATATACATCGCATTGGCTTGTGAGGATATTGTCAGTTTCAAATTGTTCGGGAGCCGCATAGTATAATGATCCTGCAAATTGGCCTTTTTCTGCGTTTTCTTCAGCGCTCATAGGCCGATATCTGTCTTGCAACAATTCAGCCCGGGTTTTTTCCTGCTGATCTAAGTCCAAAATTTGTTGTTCAAATTGATGAATCTCGGTTTCTAATTCAGCAAGCTCTGATTCTTTGCCAAAAAGGCTCAAATGTTGATAGCGTTCTTTCAATGTATTGAGCTTTTTTTCTACTTGTTCTTTTTGGCTGCTAATACGCAAAAATTGGCTATCCAAAAGCCTTAATAAACGTTTACGATCTTCCGTAAGTCCAGACGCGATTTCTTGAGTCGTGATGGCAAGGCCAAAATCGGACAGTTTTGCCATACCCTGTTCATTCAAAAGAATATTTTGAGGCTTAATATCGCGATGAATTAAAGCGTGTTGTTTTAAGCACAACAGAGCTTGAGTTAACCCATAGAGCATGGTAAAGGCCACAGTCGGGGTTAAACGGTCTTGAGGAAATTTTTTGTATAAAGTCTCGGCTGTTCCTTGGCTTGCATATTCGATCATCAGGTAATAACCAAGATAGTCATCTCGACTTTCATGGAAAGCCATTAGGTGGCCTTGCTGAATCATCCCAATAATCCAAGGATTTAAAACAGCATCCTTGCTGATTTCCTCAATTGTCTTACCTTCGCGGATCAAAGATTCTTCGTAATCTTTAAATGCGACTTTCACAACCAACGATGTATTGGCTGGTACCTCTGCATAGACCATCTCTTGTCCATTTTGGCCATGTCGAATTTGCAGGCGATCTTGAAAGTAATTGCGTGCCCAGCCATTTTCAGGCCGTAGGGAAATGATCGTGGCATTGTGCTTGGTGGTCAGCTTGAGGATGATTCCCATGCCGCCTTTGCCTAATTCATGAATCTCATAATCGCTTTGGAAAAAATGTTTGATAGCAGAAATGTTATCCTGCTGTTCTTCATAGTCTAATAGCCAGTTTAGGTCTATTCTGAATTTCTTTTTTTTGGAATTTTCTGCAATATTCCGCATCATCTGAAAATGAACTTCTTTTTGGAGTTCATTTTCACGTACAAACTTCAGCCATCCCAAAGTTTCGTAATGATTGTCAAAATCCACTTCAATATCCAAATGCATGCTAGATTCTTGGCCTTCAGCAAGACTTGCTTTGGGTTCTTCGGTAGCAGTGATTGCTTTTGCTTGTTCAATATCAGACGTTTCACTTGGGTCTTCTAATGCTTGGTCTCTTTCGGTCTCTACTGATTTTTCACCAGGAGAATCTTGTAGCTCAGGATTTTTCCAGAATTCCAAAGCGCCATCCTCTGAATTCATCACAAGAGTTTCTTGAGTTGGATTGACACTTTGAGGTTCGGAAACGCCATTCTTTTTAGATACAGGGAGGCCGATTGCATTGTCTTGCAAAGCCACTGTTTCTTGTCCAATAGTTTCCATAAGCATTGGCCCAGCATTTTCATTGGCACGAATATCTGCTTCTGATATTGTTTCTTCGCTGGGTTTATCCTGAACTATCTCTTGATGATCTGATTCTACAATTGTTTCTTGGCTAGGTTTATCCTGAATGGATACAAGTATCTCTTGATTATCTGATTCTACAATTGTTTCTTGGCTAGGTTTATCTTGAATGGATACAACTGTTTCTTGATTATCTGATTCTACAATCGTTTCTTGGCTAAGCTTATCTTGAGTGGATACACCTGTCTCTTGATGATCTGAAGATGGTTTTGACTCTGTGCTTACTTTTTGATCCCAAGCGATCTCACGCAAAAGAACTGTATCATGCATGGACTCAAAGCCTGGCTTATTTTTCTGTTGAGTATAAGCTTGTCTTGCAGGTCCTTGTGTTTGTTTTACTTTCTCTAAAGCGGCTTGTACTTGTGCCTCAAAGCCATGAAGATAATAAAGCACCAGCGCTTGGTCAAAATCAATTTCGACCTCGATTTGGCCATTTTCTTGTTCTTTCAAAAGCCAGCATTCTCGATGGAATCTTTCATATAAATATGAAACAATCGCGGTCTCATAATCTTTAGGAAAAGAAATAATTTTGCGGGTTTCCCACTTTGTTCCATCCAAAAAGTCTTGGATGTCTGTGGCTGCTGCCAAAATATCTTGGCTTTCTTTGGGTAATTCTGCAAATGTTGCTGGAGGAGGGCCTGATTCCTTCAAAGTTGGGATCGCTGTAGCCGCTTGCCTAGGCGCAATGATTGTTTGTAAAGGAACTTCTTCTGGCAATGATTCTATAGTTGTGGGCGCTTGAATGCTTGCTTTGGTAAAATTGAACTCCAGTGTTTTGGTTGGAGCAGAGGCTTGAATATCGTATTGAATTTCTTCCAACTGTGCTAGAACATCATCATAGTTTTGATAACGTTCTGTTGGCTGAGTGGCGGTCATCTTGTGGATAGCCTCAGCAATCGAATCTGGAACATGATGACAGCAGCCTCGAATATCGGGGCATTCTTGTTCAATATGGGCTTCCATGACTTGATGAAAGGTGCCAGCACTCAAAGGTAATGCCCCAGCCAGGCAATAGTAATACAAAATGCCAAGAGCATAAATATCAGAGCCAATACCTGAAGGCTTTTTTAAGCATTGCTCTGGCGAAAGATAATATGGAATTGTAGGAGGCAGAGCAAAATCAACAATTTTGGCTTGGCCTTGGGTACAAATCACATTACTTGCTTTCAGATTCTTGTTGAAAATATTAAATTTTGCTAGATGTTTTAGTGCAGTGGCCACTTGTTGAATTAGTTGTGTTGCTTCCAAGAGGCTCAATTTTTGTTTTTCTTGCAATTTTTGTTCTAATGACAGACCCTGAACAAATGCCCGTAAAATAAAAAGGTCTGGTTGATCTTGAACATGATAAATCGCTGCAAGATTTTGATGTTGAATTGGCTTTGCTTTACAGACAACAGAAAAAAAACGCTTCAAATAAGCTGCTTTTTTTTGCGCCCGGCCGTGAAAGTATTTGAGAACGCATGTTCCATATTGTGGATGTTGAATTTGGTACACGATGCCCAAGTTACTTTGTCCCAGTGGCTTTTGCAATGGGATAGGCTGGGATAGGCCTAACTGCTTCGCAATGGTTTCTGCCAGCGATTGCATTGCTTGCTTACTCCAGTTTTTGCTATACCAATACCCAACACTTCCTAATTGACGAGCAACCAGGATTTGTCTGCCCTTTGTTTTCCAAAGGGCAAACAAATATTTGCCTACAGAAGCGTCGGATAGAAAATTATTCTTTATTCATTTTTTCTAAAAGTCGTAAAAATTCAGCTTCTCTAATAAATTCGACATGCCCGTCCAAAAATAGCACGGTTCGTCCTTCTGAATGGATTCCTTCTTTGCTCCATACAAGCATGGTAGAGCTAGTTTGGGAATACAAGCTTCTAAGGGGTTTGGTACGAACTTCATAATCTGAGATATCAGCTTGTTTAGCTTTGATCTGCTCTGGTGTAGGTGGAGTGCGGCCAGACATGGGCGAAACGAACAAGTCTGGTTCACAAAATTTGCTTTCATAGAGCACGACGAAAAAGTCAGGGTTTTGCAAAGGAGGCAGCTTGCCATAATCCATTCTATATAGTTGAAGGAGCCTGCCCAATTGGCTGAGATTGGACATGCATTTTGCCCGTTTGGCTTTTTCTTGCACAGCGCCAAGAGCAGGCAGCAGCAAAGCAGCAGCAACACCTGTAACACTCAGCAGCATCATGGGCGAACCAACAGCACTATGGAATTCTGCCCTAAACTGCATGCCTTGATCCGTGACTTCCCAAACAAACTGAGATGGGCCAAAAAGATTTTGCATAGCAGCCGCGCTAGGGAGTCTTGAAGCATCAAAAGGAATTCCCCATTCACGAATGGGTCCTTCTATGAAATATAGTAAGGGCAAGAAAGTATTGTACCAATAGAGGCTGCTTTGTTTGCTTTCTTCCCAACTGGCCAGACAATGGCTCGATTTTAGCTCTATGGGTAAAGCTTGGGTGACAGAGCTATTTGCTTCTCGATAATCTATATAATCCTTGAGATTTTGCACTAAATTGGATGCAATCAACACATTGTCTTCCACAAAGAAGCATGGATTAAAATTGAGATATGTGTTGAGATAATATTGTGCAATAGCAGCAGGATGCGGGTCATAGCGATACATATTGAGCAGTTTTTGAAGTTCACGAACTGGCACTGTTACGTAATGAACTGTCTTGCCTTTATAAACAATTGTTTTATGCTCAATCAGCGCAAGTTGCATCGCTTTGTCTAGGCTTTCTTGGAACTTGGCAGGGTCATTCAAAGCAACAAACAGAAATCCAGCGCTTTTGAGCGGAGCAGCAAATGTGGCCTGAATCATTTCACCAGCAACAGGGTTTAGAACATCATCTTCGAGTTTCCAGCCGATTGCTTTTTCCATCTCTGCTAGATTACGTTGCAGTTCTTCGTATGTCGGAGGATTTACTTGGCTCAGAAGGCCTTTCAGTTTGCTCCAATATTGTCCTAAATTTACATACGCATAAGTGATGCTTTGCACAGGAGCAATCTGAGCATAGCGGATCAATTTGTTTGGATCTCCACCAGAAAAATCCAAAAGTTGGAAAGCACCGGTTGGCTTACCAGGGTTCCAAACCATGAGTTGAGCTTTGGTGGCTTTTTGTTGCTTAGCAGAAAACCAGATGGCCTTGCAATTGCTATATCCACCGATTTCTCCAGCTTGATAAAATTGAGCTAGAGCCCTTTCAAATTCATGCAATTCGCTTCCTTGTTGAGACTTTTGGAATGCTTGTTTGCCATAGTTCAGCATTTCTTCTACGTTGACATAAGCATATAGATAAGGCTTTGTATCCGTATCCTGTGCAACTGCTCGTGTATTGAGAAAATGTACACTTTGGGCAAGCGGTTTTTCAATTTTGCTTAATTCTTTTAAGAAGATTTTGCTTAAAGAGAGTATATAGCGGTTTTCTAAAGCAACTCCATAGATTTCTCTGCCAGGTGTGCCCCATTTTTCAGCATCCATCTGAAACAGAGATACTTTTTGGTATTTTAGATTGAGCATGGAGAAAATGCCCTTGATGCGTTCTTGCGCTACTTTTGGATTGCTCAGAATCAAAGCACAAGGGGGATCTTTCAGATCAGTTGTAGCAGCAAAAACAAGCAGCATTTCATGCTCTAGCAATTTTATATACTCGCGTATTTGGGCTTTGGCTTGAGGATCGCCAGGGACTAACTCCATTGCTGCATCAAACATTTGCTGAAACATCTTCTTTGCGTCTTGGATTTCAGGATGATTCCATGCTTCTTTTGTCTGAGGATCCTGATCAATATTAGCACTACCAAGGTACAAGGCAAACATGACATTTTCTGGTGCATACACTTCTAATGGCTCTGCCCATGCCATGCCAAAGAATCCCAAGCAGAGCATTGCTGAACATATTATGGATTTCATATTTTTCGACTCCTGAAAATAGCCTGGTCCTTAGTATTTTTCGAACCAATATTCACCATCTTGGCCAAATCCTTCTCGAATTTCAGTAGAGCCAGGAGGCATAGCTGCATTAAATTGAGGAGCATGCTCAGTGCCAGAATATCGTTGAGTACGATTGTCACAGCTCCATATTCTACAACTGGCATCCAACACAAATGCAGAGTGGCCTGTATTGCCATATTTGGCTGGCCAAGCATAGATGATGTATTTACTTTCCTGCAGATCAATGACTTTTTGGCTTGGCTTTTGATCGGGCAATGGATAGCTTTCGCCTATATACCCATCCTCAGCGGGCATGAACAATTTGTAGCAATACCCTCCTTTCATGCATATCCCTTGCTCATTGGGGACAAATACCGTGGATAGGTATGATGGACTAGCTTTTATATCTCGGCCACGTAGGATGCTATGGCCAGATAGTTCTTGTAAAAATCCGTATTCACCCGAGCCATCTTTGTCTTGATCTACCACTGCATCATTTAGGAATACTGCTTGACTAGTGGCCATGCTTTTGAGGGTTCCTATTGCTGACATTGTATTGGCATTGCGACGGGATTCTAATAGACCAGGAATTGCAATAGCCGCAATGATTGGAATTGCGACAAATTGCGCACTGCCTAATGACAAACTTGGTATGTCTGCTGCTGCAAAGTCTGGAATTCCTGCATAAAGGAATGTGCCTGCAAGACTGTCGGCATTGGATTTTCCAACGTATGTAACAGGTTTCCAATATTTTTCCCAAACATGCGGTTGAGGCAAGAAGGCAGTTTCCAAAGGAATGCCAAAATCTCGAGCAAATCCTTCTAGAGATTGGATGGTTCCAAGAAGATTTCGATACCCTGCTCCATGATCTCCTTTGCTCTTGTCTTGCCAAAGGAAAGAACTATGCGTTCCAGCGGCTTGAAGTTCAGCTTGTAGCGATAATGTTGGAGCTTGGGCTTTGAGGGAATCCAAATAATCTTTCATACTGTGCACCTGGCTGCTATACACAATGGTTTGGTCATCTAAGAAGCAATAGCAGCGATAGGGCAGTATAGCACCCAATAGTTTTGGATCAAAATGGCGTTCGATTTCCAGGAAGCGTTCGCCTCTGCGAAGCTGATTTTGCCAGTAATATACCGTATAACCAGCATATTCAGTCTGCTTGCATTCTAATCCCCAGGCTTTGAAAAATTGAGCCAGGGCTTGAGATAATTTTTCACGGTTGCCAACAGAGAAAAGCCAGAACGCTTGATTAAAAAATCCACCTTCTTTAGGAGCACGAGCAAAGTAGGCAAATTCTTTGCCATATTCACGCAAAATGTCCGCTGTTTCATTGAGAATTGGGACTACCTTTTGAATCATAGTAAATTCTCGGGGCGGAATTATTTGAGCAGAAAGATTCATCAATGCTTTCCACGCATCTGCAAGATTCCAAGAGAATTCGATATATAAGCTTGAGTCAGAAGGTACAAACTTCAGTAAAGAAGACTGGCTGGCTTCTCCATAGAGCATTTTTGTAATTCCGCGTTTCGTACCAGGACAATACAAAGCAAATGATTCACGGAATTGATCTCCCTCGCATCCATAAGAAATTCCAATGCTTTGCCAGTCTACAAGACCTGTCATGTCTGCGATTGATTTAACTTCAATCGGAATTTCTTCCAATGTCCAGACTTCTTTGAGTCCACAATAAGCATGGAAAATCACCTGGCTTTGTCCAACGGTTTGCTGGACGATTTCCATATAAGCAGGATTTTTTGCCAGTGTATTTTCGCCAGGTGCCATCATTTGTTCTACGATAGTTTGTGTGGTGGAAATTACAAAACGATTGCCAATCAAACCAATGTAAAATTTTTCTCTGTGCGATGGCTTAAAAACCAAAAATTCTACATCTCGAATTTTTTCGTAAGAAGTACGTCGCAAGAGTTTTTCCAGGATTGGACGAGCTTTTTTCCAAATGTAATCTTTTTCTAATGCATTGAATTCCAAAGAAATAACAATGCCTGGTGTCTCAATTTCACGATTGGGTAATTGGGTCAATGCGATTGCAATCTCCCCTTGTAGCATTTGGATCATTTCAAGAGGGGTTTGGCCAAATTCTCTCGCAAAAGCTGATAAAACTTTCACTAATTCTTGAAATTTTGCGTTGAAAGGTTGTGCAAATTCTTTGAATTCTGGTTCTTGAATTAGCTTGCCAAAATTAGTTAACGCAAACCCAGTACCTTTAGTTCCCACATTTGGGAATTGAAGCAACAACACAGTATTTTGTGGCAGCAAGGTCGCAATGCCTGTCATAGGATTACCTGGTGTAACAGCTTTGGGAGATACATTGCGATCGCCTAGGCAGCCAAACAAACAACTGCAAATCATCAAAATGATAGCAATTTTGTAAAGTTGCATAAACATCCCCTAAAAACGTTCTTTTGTAGAGCGCACACCTTGCGATATGCACAGCAAATCAGATTTGATTCTGACAAAAATTTACCAAAAAGCAAGCAATTTTCTAAAAAAATTTTTAGAACTAAAAAAAAAGGCAAGTTCATCAATCCAATAGAGTTTAAATAAATGGAATACCTCCTACCATCCGCGTGCCTTGGCTATCCTTGATCAGGCATTTACGGGTCAAGAGGTAAGATAGATCCGGACGATTCTTAGAACCTAGAATGGCTTCTGCTTCTTCATTGCTTAAGGGAGCATAAAACACAGTCGCATCTTCTGGTTCATCAAAAGACATGCGTTCATAAAATTTGTAAAACCAATAAGCTTGGCATGTTGTGCATTGGTAAAGTGTTTCCGTATCTCTATAGGACATATAGATTTTCTTTTTTACCACCAATGCAGGAGCCTGGCAGCAATCTAAAAACGCATAATTCTCTTCATCTTTGAAAAGAGCATCATTTTCTTCAGTGTTCATATTTTCCTCAATTTAGATACTGATTAAGCTAGCCGCAAAAGTTTTTTAGCATTCATTGTGGTCAGCTCTGCGATTTCTTGGTAACTACATCCTTTGATTTCAGCCACGGCTTGGCAGGTTTCTACAATATCTTTGGGGGCCACTTGTCCTTTATGAGCATGTAAGGTGCCAATATAAGGAGCATCTGTTTCTAACACCATGCGATCCAAAGGCAATGTTACAAGTGCCTCGCGTCTGCGTCTAGCTTTGGGCCAGGTGACCACCCCAGATACACCATAATAAAAACCCAAAGGAATCAAAGTCTTCAATATATCCCAGGACCCTGCCCAACTATGCAAAATGCCGCCTGGCCCTGGTCCTAGGCTTTGCAAAATTTCTTGCATTTTTTGAAAAGCTCGTCTGCAGTGAATGAGCACTGGCAAGTTATGCTTATAGGCTAACTTGAGCTGAGTAATAAATCTTGGAATCTGGATATTTTGATCTGGATATTCAACTTCAGCATCTATACCAATTTCTCCAATAGCCACAACTCCAGGCTGTTGTAGCAATGATTCCAAGAATGCTAAATCGTCTTCTTTTGTGCTGGTAATTTGTGGATGCACGCCCACTGCAGCGGAAATCACTCCTGGATATTGGCTTGCAACACTAACTACTTCTTGGGAGGAGCGTTCATCTGTGCCAGGAGCTAAGATTATTTTTACATCACTAGCTTCTGCTTCATGAAGGACTTGCGCTATATTTTGCCCCAAAGGCGGTTCATTGATATGGCAATGAGTATCTATGATCATAAGAGGCATCACTTTTCTTTTTCAAAATTGGCAACATACGGTTGAATCTGGCGTAACGTTTTTGATTGGATGACTTGCGCTAGCTCGTCAAGATCATGGTATGGCCCGTGCTCCATTCGAAAGCGAATCATAGCCATTGCATTGGTTTTTGAAAGTTTAGGCAGTGCAAGTAGTTCTTCCAACGATGCCTTATTAATGTCCAAACGGCTCGAAACTAAGATCATATCTTTTGCTATATAGTTTTGTTTAAATGTTTCAAATACCGCAAGGATAAGCATCATAAGCACTAAAACCAAAGCAGGTTTTATTCCAATCGAATACCTTAACATTGGCAATAGGTATACTGGGCGCATCGAAATCTCCTTTTGAAAATTTTGGGAACCACTACTCTTGATCGTCGCCGACAACAAAAAAAGGAGTGCCAATTCAACAGCAGGCTAGAAAGTGACCGATAGCGTCTGCTGCAATTGGCGAAAGGAAATAAGCCGCCGACAACAACAAAAAGGAATGTGCCAATTCAGCAGCGCCCCAGAAACCTTTGCAAGCTCAAAAGTGACCGATAGCGTCTGCTGCAATTGGCGAAAGGAAATAAGCCGCCGACAACAACAAAAAAGGAGTGTGCCAATTCAGCAGCGCCCCAGAAACCTTTGCAAGCTCAAAAGCGACCGATAGCGTCTGCTGCAATTGGCGAAAGAAGACAAGGTTGTCTTTGTTGTTAACAGTATACCTTGGCCATTGACAAAATTATTCTGCTGTGATCTTTGCTTCTTCTGCCCATTTGGTGGCAGGGAATTGTTCTTCAATAAACTGTCTTAAAAATTGCTTCACGTTAGAAGGAGTGGCTGCATTGCTCATGTACTGGATCATCCAATCTGCCAATGCGTATTTTATATATGGCCAGCTTGGATTTTGGCTATGAGCGCTCAGGATTTGAGATAATGAGTCAGATGCTTGTTGGAGCTGTTGGTCTAGAATAGCTGTTTTGACTTCTAGCAATTGTAATTGAAGGCACGCTTCTTGTAAAATGGTTTGTTGCGCTGGCCCTAACATTTTCATATCCGCCTTTGCTGTTTCAAAATTGCCTTGCAACAATTCAAATAAGCAGATACTATAAAGCAATTCTGAAGCTTTTTGAGGCACAAATTTCATCCATTTTTCCAATATCTTTCGCTTACAAGGCCAAATCAATTTTTCAATAGACCGGCTAATATTTGCGCTCGTGCGAGTATCTTTAATATTTATATTGGTAGAAATGCTGACAATTTTACCCACCACACGCAAGACAGTCTGTTTTTTAGGATCTTTGGGATCTTTGATACCTTCAAATTCAAAAACAAATTCTTTTTCTTTTCTTGCATCCTGCTGCTCTTTCAATGATTTTAAGGCATCAGCTACGCTTTCATTCATGGCTATGATATGTCCTAATTCTGCTAATAAAAGCGTTGCAGCATCGCTTTTTGCTGCTTCTAATGTTTCCTTGATTTTGGAGTAATTCATCTGTCTGAAAAATGGGGATACTTTACCACGCAGGGTCCAAGTTTCCTGAGAGAGCAAAATCTTTGCATATTGTTGCTGTAATTCTTTTTTATGCTGTTCAAGGATGGTACTATGTTGCTGGATATATTCCAAATTCGTTGTTTCCAACTTGTTGATTGCTTCTGGAAACTTGCCTTGGCTCCAAAGCTGCATGGCTTGTTTTTGCTGTTCTTCCATTGCTTGCAAAGATGCATTTTGAGTCATTGCCACAAGAGTTACAAGTTCGGATTTTAAATAATCGGCCCACTCTCCTTTTTGGGCATCATGAATCTTTTGTTGAGCAGCTTGGAATTTGCAGGCTTTTAAGAATTCTGTGACATCATTTTTTAGACTTTGATAAAATTTTTGAGACTCATTTATTTTTCGATTTTGTTGAAACTCTTGCCATGAATGCAGGATTTCTTCTTTTTCTGTGCTAGAAGAGTATGTATTCACAAAGCCATTGATTTCATCTTGGACCTCTTTTTCAGAATAAGCAAGAGGGTTTTGGAAAAATTTTTGCATTTTATCTTTTAGCTTGGTATAAGACTGCTTCAATGCTTGATCTGCAGATAGAGGAATTTCCATGGTATTATGAGGATTGATTGGCTTGCTGGGCGTAGAGTTAGAAGACGCTATATAAAAAATCGCGCCAATAATAATCAAGATCAAAGCAATACTGCCGATCAAAGGAAGGACAGAGTCTTTCTCTTCGGCTTGCTCTTTAGATTTTTTTCCCATGATAGGAATCTTGCTTGGTGTTTTATGATCTTCTGCTTTGCCATGCTTACGGCTGATAGGCTCTTGCTTCATGGGCGGCTTGCTCTTTGAGACATCAGGTTTAGCAGGTTCCATTGCCCTTGGTGCCAGCATCGTAGGTGCATGCACAGGAGGCTTAGGTAAACGTGGAGTCTCATCGGCAAAAGTGATGGCTGCTGCTGTTTTTTGAGTTGGTAACTTCGGAATTCTAGTTTCTGGCGGCGGAGTCGGCGTTAGTGTTGCTGAGCTACTTATAGGAGGAATCTTTTTTGTCCCTGGACGAGGCGTACTAGGGGCGCTAGCAATATCCACCAGCATTTGATCTGGCTGCATGATTGGAGCTCTTTTTTCTGCAAGGTTACTTTGCAGCCCTTCTAACACATCAATCAATTCTAGGGGGGTCTGAAAACGATCTTCAGGCCTTTTTTCGACCATTTTGCCAATGACCCAACTTAGCGCAGGAGGCACATCTCCTACGATATCCATAGCAGGTGTTAATGGGTTCTTAATCACACGCATCAATACAACCCGTGGATCAGGGTGCACAAAAGGAATAATGCCAGTGATCATAGCATAAAAAGAGGCCCCCAAGGAATAAATATCTGTGCGGCAATCTACATTATTGGGATTGGTGATTTGCTCTGGTGCTACATAATATGGAGTGCCCATCATCATTCCGCTTTCCACTGCCTCTAGTTCCTTAGCATAATCCACATTGCGGGCCAATCCCAAATCTGCCAATTTCGCAATTCCTTTGACTGTCAAAAGAATATTTTCTGGCTTAATATCCCGATGCACAATTCCTGCTTCATAAGTTTCTACTAACGCATGGGCAGTCTGCAAGATAATGTCCAAACAATTTTTTGCTGGAATTCTTTTTCTGCGATCTATGATTCTGCTGATCGTTTCGCCACGAATGTATTCCATGGAATAAAATAAACGATCATTGCAAATATCTGCATCATAGATTTGCACAATATTAGGATGATTGAGTTTGGCTGCGGACCGAGCTTCTACTAAAAAGCGTTGGATATAAAAATCATCACCGCATAATGTAGAGCTTAGCATTTTGATGGCAACAATGCGTTGCAGCTTAATCTGCTCTGCTTTATAAACAACACCCATGGCACCTGCGCCAATGCGCTCTAGGATCATATAATCCCCCATGGAGGTACCACATAGTTCATCTTGCTTATGCTGCTGTAGCTTGAGTTGTAGATCTTTTGCTGCACCCATGAAATGCAGTTGCTCAATTCTGGTCTGCGTGTCTTTACGATCTCCACGCTTTGTGAATATTTCGCGTCCAAGTGTCTTGCCAAGATTGATCTCTGGATGTGTATCACCATCCACAGGGCTTTTTTCAAGCTCGGCATCTAGCGGGTTCTTGCTTTCTTCCATTTCAGAAGGAGTTTTGAGCATATCAGAACTTGATTTTCTCTTTTGCTCTTCGGGTTCCAAATCTTGATCTGTCAACGTAGCCCGTAAAGGGCTGTTGTCTATTCCTAATAATGGTGTTTCGTCCCCATTTGGTTCTTGCCAGGAAAATCTGGACACCAACATTGACTCAATTTTTTCTTCTTCTACTAACTCGAGTACTCCTTCGCAACTCGAGCAATTATAGACTTTGCTTACTTGATATGGGGTCATGCTGTATTTTTTGCTACATTTGGGACATATCATAATTTTTGTAGCATGCACATTAGTCAAGATTGTTTTGATTTGATCTTGGCTGAGTATATTTTTTCCAAGCAAAATATCATCTAGGCTCTCGGCTGTTTCGCTTTGTGCTTGAATTTCTTGGGCTTCTTCGAGCTGTTCGGCTGTGAGATAGTGTAGCGCAAGAGCGACCTTTGCAAAAATAATATCTTGTCGCCGTTGTTCTTCCTTGACTTTTTCTACCAAAAGATCGTATTGCTGCTCGCTGATGAGCTTTTTGCCTAAAAATACAGTCCCCATAGGAATTTGCAAAGTTTGCTGCAATTCAACACATTTTTCTAATTGCTCCATAGAGATCAATTGCATTCCCATGGCAAATTTAGTCAATGCTAAATCAGCTTCATTCATAAGTCGCTCTCCAGTGAGAAGCGCGGAATAGCCGCGCTGTCTTTTATCCAAGGGATTGATTTAAAAATAACAAGCCACGTTCTTTGATCTTCAGATGCAGCCCATCATACTCAGCCAATTTTTGGCATTTGTCAGATAATGCCTCCACAAGACTCATAAAATAAGCTCGTTCTGAAGCTGTATTTTGCTGAACGATTTGCTGCTCTAACTCTTGAATAAGGACTGCCTCATGTTTGCGTGCGTTCAAAATTTCGAGTAACTTTCGTTCATCTCGGCATATCCGCAAACTATAGTCTTTCATCAATGGTGCAATCTGAATATATAATTCTTGGCTCATACGATCAAATAGTTCTTTTTGATCTGCTGTGCCAAAGAATTTGATTCCAAATTTATTTTCTGTGCCTGATGGTCTAGCAAGAATGCTGAATTGCCATTTAGTAGAAGATTGTGAAATTAAATAAAGTGTATCTTCCTCTTCAGGGAAAATGACGACTGACAGATCATAAGGCTGCGATGCTCTTGCAATTTGCTGATATACAGACTGCCATAATGGGCTATTGTAATACCAAAGTTTTTTCTGGATAAAATAGATGTATAGAATATTATTGTATGGTTCTGCATACGGTATGAGAATCTGCTGCAGTCGTTCTTGAAATGGCAAATGCATTTGCATAGCCATTTGGGCATCTACGGCAGCGATGGTATGAAGTGCAGACATAGGGCCGTTTCCAGTAAATACCATGCGGGTGATTTGCCCATCACTAGCCATTACTTCATACGGTTTCACCAAATGTCCAGAAGATTCTGTCCCCATACATTGGCTGCGGAGAATATGTTTGTCTCCCACGGGGCAAAGTTTTACATTGATTTTATCAATCGCTGAAACTTCGCCAGTATAAATCAATTGTACAGGGTGATATTTTTGCAGCAATTCCAACAATGCATTGATAAAAGGCACACTAGATTCCACTGTGAATGCGATCATGCTGCCAGGGCGAAGTTTTCCTTGCTCAAGCAAATGATGAATTTGGTAAAAAAAAGATTCATCTCCATCTATGAGATGCAGATCATCCTTGTATGGATTATACAGTGCAGCATAGCTACGATCTCCATCTCCATCTGTGAAGATTGCCCATGCAGTTTTGCCAGATCGCAATTCTTCTTGATGATTGGCCCCGAATTCAAAGAGACTGTTGATCGCAGGAAAACCAAAGAATTTGCCGCCTGGTTGTATTTCCTCACGTGTGATATGGTGGATATTTTCTAAATGAGCAGCCCCTACGCGATCTTGGCCTTGATTATGGTTGATATTTTTGCCATCCGGCTTTTTACCAACGACCACCGTATTTTTAATTTGATTATATTGGAGAATGTAAAGCAAAATTTCTTGATAATGAGGCCAAGCAAACGCTCCGTTGGCTAGGTCCATAGCCATAAACAAAACATTGGACAAATTAGGCATTTGACTCGGATTTGTGATCACTCTGCGCAATACTTCTGCTGCAATGGGTTGTGCTTTGTAATGTTGGCCTGTTGGTCCATACCAAGATTCTGTACTCAAGGCTTCTTGCACCATGAGCGCTGCAATCACTGTTTCTAGTTCCCATGTCGCTTTGACATATCGGCGCGTTGGTGCCTGCGTATCTTGCATGAATAATTTAATGCCGTCTTGAGCTGCTGGATTATGCGAGGCTGTTTTGTAGATAGCTAATGGTACGTGTGCAGGGCTGCCTGGACAATCCCAATGAGCAAGCATATATGCAATTGCAGGGATCGGCACTACGCCTAAATCATAAATTCTTTTGCCAGTGGTTAATGCACCATCAATCACAGCTTTGTAAAAAATATGCTGACGTTGTGGGTTATCGCTATAAATATCTCTTGGATCACATCCTATTAAAACTGCTTCGCATTGCTGGCCATAGAGAATACAATATGCATAAATGGAATTGCGTACCAAAGAGCTAAAAAATTTGGGTGTAAGTTCATGTTGTTGTACAAAACGAACGATGGCCTTCTCTAAGTTGAGCGGCTGTTCAGGGACAGCAGTAGGGCCACGCACGCCATCTGTGCCGTGAAATCTGATGATAGCACGACGGATGAGCTGATTGCCAATGCCATCTAATTCTGTATTATGAAGCATAGAAACTAGATATGGCCAATGAATCACAGCAGGAGATGGCCATTGCTCCAAAATACGCATCAATTTTTCAATTTTAGTTTTAGGAATTTGATCCGCTGGGAAAATGGCTAACATTTGCCAACTTAAAATACGCAAATCACTATATTCGTCTAAGTTTCGGTTGATAATCCCTAGTTCTGGGTTATCCCAATCGCCTGAAAATAAGAATTTGTGGTTTTGGTATAGTCTTTGCAAAACACCAAAATATGGCCGAATTGCTTGGACATATTGATCGCTTTGTTGCACAATCTCCACTGATTGTTTGCTATTTTGTAAGGTTTCTTGTATTTGGCTTATCATTTGAGTGATCAAGGTTTGAAGCCAATTTTGGCCTTGTCGTTTTAGCTCGAATGGCAAGCTTGTGATGAATTCTGCATAGCTTGCACACGCCTCTATATAAGGTTGACAAGCAGAAAGGAATTCAACTTCTTGCGGAATTTGAGGCGCAGTTTGTTGTAACTGTTTTTCAAGTAAATCTTTGTGCATTAAAAGAATGCTATGTTCTTCGATTTGTTGTAGATAGAAACTGATTTTATTTTTGCTTCGCTTATTTAGTTCTTGTTGATGTAATTTTAAAGATGTGCTCAGTTTACCGAATAAATTTGCTGGTTCATGCCTTTCTGTTTGGCTAAATAACCATTTAAGCCTCTCTTGAATATTGATCTGAATCATTTCATTGGCTTGCTCATAGAGGTGTTCTAAGAAAGCATCATGATGAGATTGAGCGAATGTTTTACGAATTACTGTAAAATACCGGCTCAACGCTTGATAATGAATAATTAAGACAGCGGTCAACCAAAATTTTTCTTTAGCCGATGTAATTAAGCTGGGCTGATACGCTTTTTTACCAGGAGCTAACGCAGAATCTATAGAAAGTACGCCACTAGGAATTGGTTGTCGAACACTTGTACCTGCTGGAACTAAAACTTGATGTCCAATCATAGTTGGGGCAATAATTTGAGTTTGACCGCCAATGAATGTCTTTGGGTACAGTCCATACATTTCACCTAATGCCCCTGGCCCAATCAAAGAGCCAAATTTTAGCCCATTGGGTGTAAAATTATAATGTATTGCACCTGAACCAATTTCTGTGAATCCAAATGGTTCTTCATTGCCACCGGAGACAAAAACATCACAAAAATTGATGAGGCTGCCTAAAATGACTCGCATTCCTAAGATAGTCATTTTGCAGCCCACAGTATGGGCAGCTTGTGCCTCTTCCATAAATATGGTACCAGCACGCATTTCCGCATTGCTGCGGATTTCTGTTCCATTCAAAAAAACACAATTTTCATAATAACCTGTTTGAAGCTTTACCCGACGACCACATCGAACGTTACAAAAAGTGCCTCCTGGCCCTAAGACTGTACCTTGCCCCAACATAGTCTTAGAACCTTGGATCACAATTCCAGGTAACAGCACAACATTAGGTTCAATGTTATCTGCTATCACTTCTTCCCCAATCTGTATTTGATTGGGTGCTGGAATTTGTACACCTTTATTTTGTAACTTTTCTACAATACTCATGCAAATCAGCGACAAAACACTGGCTAAAAGCCAGCGCTCAAGTCACTCCTCCCAATGGACTAGCAAAGTAGAATGATGTCCAAGACAAACTAAATTCAATGGAAAGACAAAAATCAATCCAATGCAATTAAAGGAAAAGACAAAGGCCAATCAAAAAAACGATTGAATTGAGTATGCCCATAGTTGCCATGATCATACCTCCATAAACCCAATCTAATTCTTTAATATGCCGAACTTGGCGAATCAATGCACTTCCTTTCCAGAGTATCCATGGACCAATCAAAATTCCAATACCGAAGATTAACGCAGCCATGCCCATACGGAAAATTTGCATGCTCTGTTGGCGGTAAGATTCTACTCTAGCAGTGATAGAGTCTTGGTCTAGTAAACAACAGCATGAAGGACATTCTTTAGCAGAGATGGAGATTACTTCAAAACAAAAAGGACACTCCTGCATTCCGTCCCGTTGGTCAACTTCAATTGCAGTTTGCTCTAACGGGGATTCATCGTCATCTGGCAATGGAAGCGCTGTCAAAGCTGTTGGTTGTGGCAACCCTAAGGTTAAAGTTGCCAAACAACGTGGACATTTGATTTTTTTATGTAAATAACTATCTGGAAGCTTTTTGCTATAAGTACAAAAAGGACAATCAAAAAGGATTGACATAATATGGTTCCTTGCTTGAAACCGGGTCCAACGATTTTTCTTGCGCTGTGTTCATTATCCCATAGACTTATTTTTTTGTCAATGGGTCCTTGCAAGATTCTAAAATTTTTTAGATTTTAAGATTGACATGTTTTCCTAGATATTGTAAAATTAAAAACCCTATGGTGAGGGATTTTTTTTGGCCTATCATATAAAATATTTCAGATATTTAAGAATAAGGAGTCAAAATATGAAACTACTTACTACAATGATTGTTTTGCTAGCTTTCGCAACTCTTTGCAATGCTGCATCCGTGCTAGTATATGATAATGGCAACGGTATTGTTACCTTGATGAATCAAACTGGTATTACATTCGATGTAGTCAATGCCAGTACAATTATGGGTATGACTACTGCCCAGTTTAAAAGTTATGAAGTGATTGTGACTGGTTGGTACAATGGATATTCAGGTTTGATCAACAACACAGCATGGAAAGCCGCCATTGACGGTCGCGTGATGCTTAGTGGACAAGATCCGGATTGTCATCAAACTTCTGGTGGCATAACACTTATGAAAAATGCAGTCAACTGGGCCATTGCAGGAGCCGGAACAGGCTTTATTGCGCTAGGTGATTATCCAACAGCATGGAACTGGACACCCTGGATGACTGGCGTAACCACCACTGTCAATCATGGAGATGATGTTAATATTGTATCTGCTTATGCAAGCCATCCGATTCATACTGGCTTAACATCCGCGCTTCTTTCCAACTGGAGTGCTTCTTACCACATTAATTTTAATACATTGCCGACAGGTTTTACTGCAATTGACGTAACGAATAGTGGGCTGGGTGTCAACATCATCCGAGAAGCCACTACTGTTGTGCCAGAGCCTGCCACCCTTGGCCTTTTAGCATTGGCTTTCATTTTGTTTTGCTTCAAGCGTAAATAAAAGATAGAGTTAAAGCTAAGTTACTGGTTAATTATTTCTTAAGTAGCACCCAGATAATTTGTTATGCTTATGCCCTGCAAGCAAAGTTTTTTTGCCTCGAAGCGGTTTGGGAATAAAGCCGCTTCGCGGCAAACAACACAAAAGAAATGGCAAAATGGCAATTTTTTTTGTCATGCAACGGCATCGAAGATTGTTTTGCTAGAAAATTTTTTATTTAAATTGACATAACCACTATTTTATCTTACAATGTCAATGATTTGTATCTTAAAGTCCTTTTAGAAAGGAAAAAATATGAGAATACTAAGTACAATGATTGTTTTAGTAGCATTAGCAGCTATTTGCAATGCTGCATCTGTGCTAGTGTATGATAATGGAAATGGAATTACCACGTTGATGGGTATGACTGGTATTGCTTATGATGTAGTCAACTCCACTAGCATTATGGGCATGACCACTGCTCAGTTTAAAAGTTATGAAGTTATTATCACAGGATGGTCCACAGGATATTCTGGCCTAATCAACAACACAGCATGGAAAGCTGCCATTGATGGCCGCGTGATGCTAAGTGGTCAAGACCCTGATTGCCATCAAACTTCTGGTGGTGTCACATTGGTAAAAAATGCAATCAACTGGGCCATTGCAGGAGCAGGAACAGGTTTTATTGCGTTAGGTGATTATCAAACAGCATGGAACTGGACACCCTGGATGACAGGTGTAACCACTACGGTAAACCATGGCGAAGATGTGAACATTGTTTCCGCCTACGCAAGCCATCCTATCCATACTGGTTTAACCTCTGCTCTTCTTTCCAACTGGGGCAATTCTTATCACATCAATTTCAATACATTACCAACAGGTTTTAATGCCATTGATGTAACCAATACAGGGCTTGCTGTCAACATCATTCGAGAAGCCACTACAGTTGTTCCAGAGCCAGCCACACTTGGCCTTTTGGCATTCGGATTGCTTATATTTTGCCTCAAACGCAAATAGCATCCGTCTCAATAAACCAGCAGGAAAGATGTAGAAAAACCCATCCTGAGATTTTTGGATGGGTTTTTTTGATTTTAGCGGATTATTTGGGAAATGTCAGTTGACAACGCTATACAAAAAAACGGTTTGTCCAATTCAGTAGCTCTCCAGAAACCATCCAAAGACAGTTTCCCTTCTAAGCTGTGCTGCTTTGCAGGCTAGAAACTAACCGATAGCGTCTGCTGGCATTGACGGAAGTGAGCTTCCCCAAAAAAGATGGTATAATTTTTTTAAGGAAGGAGTGGCATCCGTGAAATACGATTCTTATAAATTGGACGTGATGGAACAGTTGAAGAACATGTCTGGTTTAACCCGCCATGTCCAGATCGCCGTAGAATCTTTAGTGGATTTGCTCAATCGTTTATCCATGCCTGTATTATTGAGGCCCATAGACTTATTTATCATCCGCACTGTTCAAGAAAGAGCTTTGAGCAAGAAATTCATAGGGCAATTTGAAATGTTCCCATCAGAAGCGAAAAGCAGTCCTTTACTGCTCATGGAAAAGGGCAAGCTGCTGTTTGC
This sequence comes from Planctomycetota bacterium, assembly GCA_022710345.1. Taxonomy (GTDB): domain Bacteria; phylum Planctomycetota; class Uabimicrobiia; order Uabimicrobiales; family JABWCH01; genus JAKLHB01. The sequence continues at coordinate 1,216 of JAKLHB010000009.1, read as the reverse complement.
TTTGTCTGATTTTGCTGGTGCAGCGCAAGATTTTGATAAAGCCGCTGTTTGGCAAAAAGAAAAAAACATGAGAGGAATATGCAGGTACAATCAATTCCAAGCATTGTTGCAATTAGGTAAGCTTCCCGAAGCTTTACAATGTTACACAGAAGCAGTATCTTGCTGTAAAGATCAGTGTGAATTATTTGACAGCAGTAAATATACTGCTGAACAAGTCTTAGGCAGCAGGATCTGGGGCATTTCTTTTTTATGCAAAGATCCGCAAGGCCAACAATGCGTGATCCGAGCCTTGATCGGCCAATCGGATGCCAATTTAGAAGAACTGCCCAAGGTCAAAGAAATCTTAGACAGTATTGAATCGCCTTATTTGCTCAAGATCAAAGAAATTGCCCATGTTGAGAAAAATGGAAATACATATATTGTCCTCAATTACCTACAAGCCAAAAATCTGAAAGATTACATTGAAGCAAATGGAGAGATTGCTGAAGGCAAAGCAATCCCATTCCTCAAAAAAGTTGCAGAAGGCATGGCTGCTGCTCAAAGCAAAGGTTTGCCGCATGGCGATATTAAGCCAAAAAACATTTTGATCTATGATCAAGATGGAGTCTTGATGCCGGTGATCATGAATTGGGGTTTGACATTAGAACGTGAACGTATGAAAGAATACAGCATTGTGCTTTCTAAATCAGAGACAGCACAGACCCATGCTATTGGTGAAGATATCCTAGATTCTGTGGAATTCCGTGCTCCAGAACAGCGAGATGAACCTATTGAAGGCACAATGTATGCACCTGGGTCGTATTCAGATATCTATGCATTTGGCAGAACAGCGAGTTATGTTTTATTTAAAACCACCCGCCCGTATGCTCAACAATGGGAAAAATTAATCCAAGAAGACCTGCGTGAAGTAGTAGATACTTGCTGCTTAGAGCATCCCAAAAAACGATATCAAACATTCAAGACCTTGCTCACACGTTTCTCGATATACAGACTTGGGTACAAGCACTATCTAAAAGGCGAATATAGCAACGCAGTGCCCTATTTCAAACGCGCAATCAAAGGTGAGAATGACCCTCTGGCAAAATTCGGACTCTATCTAGTCTATAAAAGCGGCAAAGAAGGCCCAGTGATGCGGGCTAAAGCTGAGTTTTGGAAGAAAGAAGCCTTTGGGTATCCTAAAATCAGAGAATATGCAGAAGAAATCGCATTGGGCGGT
>JAKLHB010000089.1 GCA_022710345.1 Planctomycetota bacterium | reverse complement strand
GAGAAAAAAAAATTTGGTAGTCAAAGGTGCAATGCAGGTATCCCCAGAGGAAGATAAATTAGTTTAAAAAATCTGAACTTCATGGGCTAAAAAAGGTTAGGAAATATTATATAAAAAGAATCTGCCCAAAAGGGAAGCAGATAAGGAGGCAACATGCCCAATCTGAATCAACCAGGAAATCAAGATTATTATTCTTTTGAACGAGTTCTTAAAGAATTGCAAATTGAAGAAGATGAACTCAAGCGACTAGTTTCTGAAGGCGAAATCAGGGCATTTCGAGATGAAGATAAGATGAAATTCAGGAAATCCGATATTGATGGTCTAAAAAAAGGCAGGATGACTGAACCTACCATTATTTTGCCATCTGGAGAACCTGATGATTCTTCTGAAGATAGCGAAGTCTTACTGGTAGAAGATGAGACATCTGAAACCCTTTTAGACATTGATGATCTGCACTCCAATGATCCAAGCTCAAGCTCTACTTCAGTGCCAACTGTTGACTTATCTGGCTCTGCTTTTGAAGAAGAAGGCTCAACAGAACCTTCGGGATCATCTGAAACCACCACAGAAGAGCTTACATTTGAGGATGATTCATACGTTTCTTCTTCTTCGGATGATGTGCTGATTGATTCATCAGGCGAATTGGATACCGTAAGCAGCGGGGCTGGAGCCAAAGAAACACCCAAACTGACTGATACATCCGAAGCTGGTGAAAGTGAAACATTCATTGATTCAGATACGGGCCTACAAACTGAGCCACTGAATATGGATGAATCTGTGGCACCGATGGATTTGGACAAATCCTCTGCAGAAGAATTCACTGAACCTAGCGAAGACCAAGGCCAAGGTCTAGTAGAAGAAGAAGTTCAGCCTGCACCTGAACCTGAGCTAATACCAGAACTAGGTTCAGCAGGCCAGCAGATGGTGATGATCGCCGAGGAAGAGCCACTCACTCCTGGTGTAGCATTTTGCTTAATTGCAGCAACTTTATTGTTGCTGTTTAGCGGAGTAGTAGCCATCAATGCTATTCAAGAAACAGATACACCTGCTACTGGCTGGCTTACAGATGCTATTTATCGTCAAGTTCCTGCCAAGCACTTGTATAAAGAAGGCAAAATTGTAGAACAAAGACTCAACAGCCATCTGGAACAAAGAAAAAAATGGCGGAACGAATAGCCTACCATCCCTAAAAAAGGAATGAAATATGACCAAAATATTCGTTTTTGTCGCTCTTGCAGTTTTTGTAAATTTTCTGGATGCACAACCTATTGAAGATAGGACTATCTTCACGATCACTCCAGAAAATTTTTGCCGATATGCCACATCTACCAAAGACCAAGAATTGTTTTTGCCTAAATATGAAGATATAGCAAAAGATCCGGCAACACAAAAACTGAGAGATGTTACTTTACAAGTCTGGCAAAGCAATTTGCTTTCTGCAGAGCTATTTCTGCTTCTTGACAAAGATAAAAGCGATATCATCTCAAAAGAAGAATTGGATGAAGATCGTTTTATGGGAGATGTTCAGCTTCAACAGCAGACATTAGATGGGCTTGGCAAAGAATATCCAGATTACCAGCAAAGACTTCAAAGACTCGCCAGAAATCCTTATAAAAAACCAGAGACTGTCAAAGAATTCTACGTACCTAAAACAGAAGTATCTGAAGCTTCATTAATCCCTACAAAAACATACATTACCCTACATCATGGACATGTCATGGAAAAGCAAGTAGATTTGCTTAGCTATACGTCTTATCTTTTACAAGAGCAGCGTGCTGCCGAAAGCAAAACCTTGCATATTGGCTTTTTTGCATTCATTATTATGACAGGCATTATCACATTTATTCTTTTGAATAGTACCAGGAATGCATATCAAGGCGTAATGTAAATATTTCAAGAAAATAGCTTTAAAGTAGGAGGCGGTATATGCTCCTGTGTTTATTCTACACAATGTCTGTTTTTGCCGGTTTCTCTGGGTGATCTGCCGACAAAATTGTTGGATCCATGCGTTATCCCAATGTCGCTAAGTTAGTGTGAAATCAATTTCATACTTGCTCCATCTTAACTGAACGGCATTGGGTTTTATGCCAATCAATGGCAGATCACTGAGTCGTAGGTAGTGACAGATTTTGTTCGCAGGGGTATAGGAATCCGGAACAATATGCAGGTTTTAGCAGTAGATTGCGGCGGAACTTTTCTAAAAGCAGCATTGGTTGCCCAAGATGGCACGATCACTCACAAAAGTAGCATTTCTACCAAAATGAGTCATGGTTTAGAAGGCTTCCTGCAAAGTTTTGAAAATTTAATTCATGACTATCGTAGTCAAATTGAATGTGTGGGAATTGCTTTTGCTGGCCCTGTGGAACCAACTCGCGGGCTTATTGGAGAGCCACCCAATTTTCCAAAAGAATTCCATAATTTACCATTATCTGAGATATTGGAAAAAAGATGTCATATTCCTATTGCATTAGAAAATGATGCAAATCTGGCAGCTTTGGGTGAATATTGGAAAGGACCTCAGTTTAATGATGAGATTTTGATGGTCATTACATTGGGTACAGGTGTCGGAAGCGGAATTATTCTGCGTGGCAAAATTTGGAATGGTGCCACAGGCATTGCCGGTGAAGTAGGCCACATCCCAATTGCAGATGTTGGGCCTAAATGTGGCTGTGGCAATATTGGTTGTTTGGAAACCTTTGCATCCTCTACCGCTGTGGTGCGCATGGCAAAAGAAATTGTGAGCGAAGGGACGATTCCAACCGCGTTGTCCAAATTTCAAGATTTGGCAGCAAAAGATGTCTATGATGTAGCTTTAGCAGGAGACGCTGCTGCCCAAGAAATTTTCACTCGTGTTGGCAAAGCTCTTGGCAAAGGCATTGTAACGATTGTTCATGTCCTTGGTGTAGCTAAGATCATTTTAACAGGAGGCGGTGCTGGTGCATGGAATTTATTTGAAAAACCCATGAAAGAAACATACCAGCGGGCTTGCTTTCAACAAGAAAGAGCTGCGCTTACAGTAATTCCTTCTCAATTGGAAGGAAATTCTGGCGTTTTAGGTGCAGCATACCTAGCTTTGCAAAAAATAGGCCGTATTGCCTAACATTTTCTCCTATTGAACGAACGGTAACTCCATACGGATTCAAACTGGGGTTCCGTTCGCAAGTTTATTCAGAAAGGGTTTCCTGAATTGGAAGAGCATCAAAAGAGCCATTTATTTGAATCTGCCTTGCTATCTAAACTCGTGCCAGGCGTATTGCACGAAGCGAATAACGCACTTCAGATTGCATTGGGCAAAGTTGAGGACGTTCAATCTCAACTGCCCGCAAGTTCAGAATATCAGCCTGATCTTCAAACAGTCCAAGATGAAATTCAACATTGTAGTGTCATTTTAGAGAAAATAAGGTTTTTTAAGAAATGTTCGCGTGAGCCAGCATTTCATGAATTAAATAGCACCCTCCAACAAATTTTAGACATCTTAAAATATTATATTCATAAAAAACGGCTTGAATTCACAACAAAAATTCCCAAAGATATCTCTTTGTTGGAAATGCCAACGAATGAACTGTATTGTATCTTGATAGGGCTATTCTTTCTAGCAGTTGATTATGCTAAAGAACAAAGTGAGGTTATGGTTGAGATAGGCGATGCCGAAGATATCACGATAGAGCTTGCATTTCGTGGTTTAGAAAAAATAAGCATACAAAATATAGAAGCTGAGATTGAAATTCTAAAATTTTTCTGTCAAAGAACAGAGACAGCTTTTGTGTGTAAGTCTCAAGAGTTAAATCATAGGTATATTTTAAAATTAAAGAAAAAGCAATATGGATAATTATAAAATTTTAATTGTAGATGATGAGCAAAGCATGCTAGATATGCTGATCTCTGCTTTAGAGCGTAAAAAATATGAAATCACTACGTGTCTTGATGCAGAAGAAGCACTGAATAAATTATATCGTCAAAAATTTGACATTATTTTATCCGATCAAATTTTGACTGGAATGAGTGGTACTGATTTTCTGGCTAAGGCAAAAAAAATTGCTCCGCAAGTACCATTTATCTTGATGACCGGCTATGCAGATGTAGAAAATGCTGTAGAAGCTGTAAAAAAAGGAGCTTATTCTTATCTAAAAAAGCCCTTTTCTACACCCAAGCTGCTTCAATTATTAGAGCAAGCTGTTGAAGAAAGCGATGTGATCGCTCCGCCGATCGAATATCAAAAAGTTTTCTCCAACATCGTTGGTAGAAGCACACGCATGCGCGAACTTTTGGAGCTGATCACCAAAATCTCAAGCACAAATGCGACGGTGCTCATCCAAGGTGAAAGTGGTACGGGCAAGGAGCTGATTGCTCGTGCAATTCATCAAACCAGCACAAGGCGGGATGCTCCTTTTGTGCCCATTAACTGTAGTGTGTTGAGTGAAAATCTTTTGGAAAATGAGTTATTTGGCCATGTGAAAGGTGCATTCACAGGGGCTACCCAACTCAAACGAGGCTTATTCCAAGAGGCTGATACAGGGACCCTATTTTTGGATGAAATCGCTGAAATTCCAGCATCCATCCAAACCAAACTGCTTCGGGTTATACAAGAGAAAGAATTTAAACCTCTTGGCAGCAATGAAATTGTTCATGTAGATGTTCGCATCATTGCAGCAAGCAATGTAAATTTATACCAAGCCACGTTAGAAAAACGATTCCGTGAGGATCTATATTACCGCCTCGCTGTAATCCCTATCGTAGTGCCACCCTTACGCGAAAGAACCGAGGATATCCAAGATTTGGCCTGTTATTTCATTGAAAAATATGGCCAGATCAATGGCAAGAATGTCCGCCGAATCACCACAGAAGGCATCAAAAAGCTCAAGCAATATCCTTGGCCAGGAAATGTGCGAGAATTGGAAAATACCATTGAGCGCGCCATTGCCTTTGCCAATGGAATTTTGATCAGCGCTGAGGACCTTTTTGTGGATAGCGTTGATTACAATATTGTTCCACCTTCCAATTCATTAAAAGATACAATAAACTATAATATTCATAGTGCTATTATTCGAGCATTGCAAGCGGCAAATGGGAATCGTTCACAAGCTGCTCGTATATTAGGAATTAGCAGACCAGCGCTGTATTACCAATTAAAAAAATTCGGGATTAACACAAAAAAATAATATTAAAAATTATTAAAAAATATTAGATTTCTCTTGCAATTTTCCCTTGATTCTTTGTAAAATCAAGAATAGGTCAAAAAAACTATCTTGATTCATGAATCCAAAACTACGAAGCATTTTCTGGAGAGCACCATGCAGATCGGAATTATCTTTGCTAATTTTTGGATTTGGATGCTTTATGTAGGGATCAGCCTTGTGGCTTTGACAGCGATTTGCTGTGTTTGGGGCTATCGCTATGCAAAAGCCCATGAAGCATTGGTGAGAACAGGCTGGCGTGGTGTCCAAGTCGTGATGGATAAGGGCATTTTTGCCCTGCCACTCTTGCATGATATTAAAGCAATTCCACTCAATACTATTATGGTTTCTGTAGAATGTAAAAATGCCGCAATTGCCATCACTAAGGATCGTTATCATATCCATGCAAAAGCTAATTTTTATTTAAAGGTGGAACCACTCCCTGACATGATTTCCAAAGCTGCACGGCTTTCGCAAGAACCATTTCAAGAAAGTACACTCAAAAAGCTATTCCAAGACAAATTTATCTTTTCTGTGGTCAGCATTTTAGCCGCGTATGAATTACAGCAGATCTGCAACCAACGCGCAGAGCTTGGTGAGCTTGTGCAAAAAAAACTTGAACCTACTTTACGGGAATATGGTTTAAAACTTGAATCTGTAGATATTTGTGAAATTCAATCTGTGATGTCTCCACAAATCGCTCAGCAAAATATTCCTGCACAGCCATTATTGGCAAGGATATTTCCTGGTGCACTAGAAACAAGTTCTTCACAAAACGAACTAGCTTTTCAAATATTAGAAGAACTAAAAATTTCTTAAATGAACTAAAAATTTAATTATGTACAAATCAGCTCAATACTTGTAACACACTTTTAAGGTATTCAGAATGCTATCTGCGGACAAAGAGCAAATGATTCAAAATAAGAAAGGCTTTACCACAGGAGAAGTTGCGGATTTATGCCACGTTACAATCCCAACTGTGATCAAATGGATTGATTCTGGAGAGCTAGAAGGCTTTAAAATTCCAGGATCAAAAAATCGTCGGATCACTCGCGAAAGCCTCTTAGCCTTTATGAAGAAATTCAAAATCCCAACGAATGTACTCGAAAAGAAGAAAACTCGCATTCTTGTTGTGGATGATAATACTGAAATCTTGGAATTGGTTGACGGCCTTCTCGATAAGGAAAAATTTGAAACTCGCCTGGTTGGTAAAGGCTTTGAAGCAGGCTTGGCTAAAGAATTTAAACCAGATGTAATTATTTTGGATATTCTTTTACCAGACATTGACGGACGGAAAGTCTGCGAATACATTCGCAGCATGGAAGAGATGAAGGAAGTCAGCATTCTTGGAATTTCTGGATATGTCCATGATTCCGAAGAATTGAATGAACTCTTCAAAACAGGCTTTGATGATTATTTAACTAAGCCTTTTGATCCCAATGAATTATTAGAAAAAATTAAAAAATTGCTTTCTAAATCTAGCCGGAGAAAAAAAAGGTGATTTGGCCATTTGGTAAAAAGAAAAAATCCGATAGTTCGGGGCCAAAAACAGAAGCCAACATCCAAAGTACAGATACAGCCAAGCCAGGGGCAATATCCAAAGAACATAGCCCATCCACCGTGGCCAAGGCCCCGGCGGCAGGGCCAGCAGCCAAGGCAGGGACAACAAGCAAAACTTCTGCACCTTTAAGCAAAGCAGTACCTCCAAGCAAAGCAGGTACAGCGGCTGCATCCCCTGGCACTCGATCACCATCTGTTGGCCCCAAAAAGGTCGTATCAGGAACCAGCAAAGCTCCTGGAAAAAGCGCTGCATTAGCAAAATTAGGGCAAACTGCGAAACTTCCCAAGTTGGACACTATCAACCCAACTGAAATCCAAAAATTACGCAGAGCTGGCCGCCTTCCAGCCGAACCCAATACCAAAATGGTCAAAGTTCCCAGCCCTGAAATTGCAAAAACTGAGGCACAAGCTGGCTTAAAAAAGCCGACAGTGATTCGTAAACCACCTCCTCCAGAAGCGCCCAAAGCCCCAAGTCTCATGTTTTGCCCATTGTGCGAAGAAAAAATGGAAATTCGTAAATATGGAGAAACCAATGTGTTCTGTTGTGATGTGTGCGGTGGCTATTGGTGCCCTGCAAATACCATCCACGCACTTGCTGGTAATCCTCAATCCGAACTCAATCGGCTTCTAACCGTAAAGCTCAGAGTTTTGTTGAACTTTAGACTAGAAAATGATATCGAAATTTTCACCAATCACTTATGCCCTGCGTGTCGCCAGCCATTGTATATTCAACATTATAAAAAGGTTTTAGGAGTTGGCGTAGAAGGCTGCAAAGACCGCTGTGGAGTATTTGTTGAAAAAAATACTCTTGAAAAAATCCAAATTCTTGATAAAATAAGCTTCTGACAAAAATACCCACATCCCATACTGTGGGTATTTTTGTTTTTGAAGACAGATTTTTAACATTGAATCATGAATAGGCTTGAGGATCATCTGAAATGATCATATTGAAAATAGCACTCTTGATTCTTAAAAATTTTATGTTTTTGAAGAAAATCATCTGAAATGATCATATTGAAAATAGCACTCTTGATTCTTAAAAATTTTATGTTTTTGAAGAAAATTATCTGAAATGATCATATTGAAAATAGCACTCTTGATTCTTAAAAATTTTATGTTTTTGAAATGGATAGCATATAATGAATCAAAATTGTTTTGTCACAGGCGGAGCCGGCTTTATAGGCTCTCATGTTGTTCGAGAATTGCTTCAGCGAAATTATAAGGTGCGTATCCTGGTCCAAGAAGGAGAATCCCTATTTAGGGTGGAGGCCCTTCCTATAGAAATAGTCAAAGGGAATCTTCTGGATAGAAAATTGATCGAGGAATGCCTTGCTGGATGCAATTATGCCATTCATTTGGCAGCCATACATCAACAATGGATGCCCGATTACACTCAGATGTATCGCGTCAATGTTGAAGGCACAAGGAATGTCATGGAGGCTTGCTTAAAAATAGGCATCAAAAGAGTCGTTCACACAAGCACCCAGAACGTCATCGGCTTTAATGAAAAGGGCGCATCTGATGAAAGTACTCCTTTTTTGGAATACGAAAGTAGCAGCCATTATACGAAGAGCAAATATCTTGCAGAACAAGAAGTTTTAAAATTAGTAGGGCAAGGGCTTGATGCTGTGATCGTAAATCCATCAGGCCCATTTGGTGAAGGAGATACGGGTCCCACTGGAAAGCTCGTATTAGACTTTTTGCATCAGAAAATTCCATTTTATTTTGATGGATGGTTCAACATCATTGATGTACGAGATCTGGCCATAGGCCATATTTTAGCCCTGGAAAAAGGAGTCAAGGGCGAACGCTATATTATGGGTGGCAAGGATATCAGCATTCAAGAATTTTTTGCTATTCTCGAAAAAATTTCAGGAATACCAGGTCCCAAGATACGGATGCCCAAAGGAATAGCGCTCTTTTTAGGTATATTTTTTGAATTTATATCCAATCATATTACCCATCAGCCGCCTAAAATGTCCGTAGATAGAGTGCAGCAACGAAGTAGAAAAAAATTGCTCAATATCCAAAAGGCCATATCCCTAGGGCTACCCCAGACTCCTATTGAAGATTCCCTCAAAAGAAGTATTGACTGGTATCGAAGAAATAGCGCCCACTAAGAATCCATTCAGATAGCCTGATGATAACATTTTTGGGAAATCCACAACGACACAACTGAATTGGCAGAGGCAGGTTTTAGAAAGAGTTGTCAAGTGACATTGTGGATTCCAAACCCAAACCCGTTATAATCAGAAAATAGCACTTTTCATGATGCACATTTTTCTACCAATCAAATCTGTTTTACTTTTTCTGGCCATCAGTATAATTGCTCTATCCTTTGATAGATCGTCATCCAAACTCAATATAACAGATAACAGATGATAAGGCAAGGAAATTATGGCAATCCAACATCGCGTTATGGCAAGCTTCTTCATTTTAGTTGGCGTTGCGTTGGAATTATGCGAATGGGTACTGGATTTTATCTTTGGCAATCGAGATGGAAGCATCACAGGTCATTCTCTTAATATTTGGATCAGTATTGTGCAAGGATTGCTGGTGATTGCGGCGTGTTTGGTTGGGTTTCATTGGATGAAACGCCGATGGCTCCAGCAAGTCCATCAGGGCTGGGTTATATCTCTCTATACAACCACGTGTTTTGTGCTGATCTTTGCTATGTTTGAAGTGGTGGTGCGCATCCATTTTCCATTTCAAGATTTGCTTTGCATCACTGGTTCTAAGCCCATGATTAATCCTATGGGCACGTGGTGTAATGTAGAGGCGTTTTGCGCGTATGTGCCTAAATCTGGCCATCGCAATCCACAAATTGCCAAGACCGTAAATCGCTATGGCTTTATCTCAACACCAGAGATTGAACTATACAAAGAGCCTGGAACCATTCGGATCGTGTTTTTGGGCGGATCTTCTACGGCAGGTACTGGCTATGTGCTCGCTGATGTAGATACCTGGCCCTGGCGCACTGTCGAGGCCTTGCGCAAACGTTTTCCAGAAAGAAAATTCGATTTCATCAATGCTGCCCTGAGTGGTTATAGCACTTTTGAATCCTACGGCAGGCTATGGAGCAGAATCCGCTTTTTTAATCCAGATATTCTTGTGGTGAATCATGGTTGGAATGAGCTTTATTATTTTCAACATTGTGTTGGTGACAACATCCTGGCTTGGAAAAAAGGATTTCAAGGAAATTGGAACATCCAAGAATACCTACATATCCAGCTTGTGCCTCCTCGGCCCAGTGACCCATTCATCAGTTGGTCCCAATTGCTGGTGAAGATTCGCTTGGCAGGTGCCAGGTTGCAAGAAGGCGAGGTCGGATCTGGGACCGCCAATCTGATTGAATTGCCAGCTTTAACCATCCAACAAGCAGCCCAAGTTTTCCAGGGCAATCTTCAGTTATTCCAAAGCACTGCAAAAGCCTGGAATGTGAAGTTTTTTGTCTGCAAACAGCCTACGCTGATTGTTCCTAATCTGGCACCTGAACACCAGCGCAAATGTGTTTATCGTCTGCATGGCTTTGGCCATAATTCGCATGTTCAAGCCTTTGCAGCCATGTATGCCAGTATTGATGCCTTGATTCCAGCCGCGGACATCATTGACCTCACGTCTATGTCTGGCCGCCCTGAATTTTTTTGCGACCATATCCACCCGACGTTGCTAGGCATTGAAGAATATACCCGCTTGATGACCGAAGCACTGGCCAAAGCCATTGCGCCGTAGGCTTATCTTTCAAGATATTGCATTGATTTACGTACGAAAAGTGATCAACGAAGATGTCAGTCCTTTGATGGAGGATATTTTTATGAAGCTTATTCTGCCTTGTTTGCTTCTTTTCATCTGCATCACGGCTTGTGAAAAAAAAGCTGAAGTCGTTATCTATACGGCTTTGGATCGGAGTTTTTCAGAGCCAATTTTACAGAAATTCACTGAACAAACTGGAATTCAAGTGCTGTGCAAGTATGATACAGAAAGCACGAAGACAGTTGGATTAACAGCTTGCTTGCTCGAAGAAAGAAATCAGCCTAGGTGCGATGTTTTTTGGAATAATGAAATCTTGCATACGCTAAGACTTAAAAAAGCAGGAGTCTTAGCGCCTTATAAACCAAGCCAAACACCCAATATTCCAAAGATGTTTTATGATCCAGATGGCTATTGGACTGGGTTTGCGGCTAGGGCACGAGTATTTTTAGTCAATACAAAACTGGTGAAAGAGCAGGAATATCCGAGCAAATTGATTGATTTACAAAATCCGCGTTGGAAAGGGAAGTTTGGAGTTGCACGTCCAATTGCAGGAACAACTGCAACGCATTTTGCTTGCTTATTTAGTGCATTAGGGTCTGAACAAGCACAAGCATTATTTGATTCCTGGAAAGCCAATCAAGTGGCTATCCAAAGTGGCAACAAATCGTGTGCTGAAAAAGTTGGCGCTGGCGAATTGGACATTTGTCTCACGGATACAGATGATGCCATGATAGAAATTCTCCAAAAACAGCCTGTTGTTATTGTTTATCCTGATTCTAGGCCAGATGAAATCGGCACTTTGTTGATTCCCAATACCTTGGCTTTGATTGCAGGCGGCCCTAATCCTGAAAATGGAAAAAAATTGATCGAATTTCTACTATCTCCTGAGGTAGAAGCTCTATTAGCCAGTGGTCCATCTGCCCAAATCCCTCTCAATACAAAGGTCACCACTCGCCCTAATATTAAAACACATCATGAACTACACATCATGTCCTGTGATTTTGAATCAGCCGCTGAGCTTTGGCCGCAAGTTCAGGAGTATGTGGTCAAGCATTTTTTGCTTTCTAGCCAGGGGAAATAGGCGATTAGCTTTATCCTGATTCTAACGAATTTTGGCAGGCCACTATGTCAGTTGGAAAGCTTGCAGAGCACTTCCAAGATAACTTTTCTGAAGCCAGATTTTAATATTGCGAGGTTGGAAAGCCTGCAGAGCACTTCCAAGATAACTTTTCTTCTCTGCATTGGGTAAACAGAATAGCAAATTAGCTTGCTTTCGCCAAGCTAATTTGAAATTTTTTCTTTTTTGGCTGTAGCAGTCAAGATTTGCCTTTTGGCAGAAATGCTATTTTTTTTCTTAGAGGCTACAAAATGTAGGTTTAGCCTAAGAGATAGATATACTCAAGAACTTTCTATTTTTGTCATTTCAAAAGGAGAAAGTCATGAAGAAAATTGCTATCTTTATTTGCTATTTTTTGCTCCATGCCGTAGTAGCTATGGCACAAAATTGGGTCAATGTAGGGACTGCTGGATTCTCCGGAAACGCAGCGTCTTCTACCTCCTTGGCGCTAGATACCAGCAATACTCCTTTCGTTGCTTATCAGGATGCAGGCTATTCATACAAAGCAACAGTTATGAAATATGATGGATCGGCTTGGATCAATGTAGGGAATCCTGGGTTCTCCGCGGGTACAGCTTATTATATCTCCTTGGCGCTAGATAGTAGCCATACTCCTTTCATTGCTTATCAGGATGGAGGCTATTCAAACAAAGCAACGGTTATGAAATATGATGGATCGACTTGGATCAATGTAGGGAATCCTGGGTTCTCCGCGGGTACAGTTTATTATATCTCCTTGGCCCTAGATAGTAGCAATATTCCTTACATTGCTTATCAAGATTATGGCTATTCATACAAAGCAACGGTTATGAAATATAACGGATCGGCTTGGGTTAATGTCGGTAATCCTGGGTTCTCCGCGAATAGAGCGATTTTTACCTCCTTGGCCCTAGATAGTAGCAATACCCCTTTCATTGCTTATAAGGATGCCGGCTATTCATACAAAGCAACAGTTATGAAATATGATGGATCGGCTTGGGTCAATGTCGGCAATCCGGGGTTCTCCGCAGGCACAGCAGAGTATCCATCGTTAGCCCTAGATAGTAGCAATACCCCTTTCATTGCTTATCAGGATTATAGCAATGCATACAAAACAACAGTTATGAAATATAACGGATCGGCTTGGGTCAATGTCGGTAATCCCGGTTTCTCCGCAGGATATGCAACTTTTACCTCTTTGGCCTTAGATAGTAGCAATACTCCTTTTATTGGTTACCAGGATGGAGGCTCTTCATACAAAGCAACGGTTATGAAATATAACGGATCGGCTTGGGTCAATGTTGGTAATCCGGGGTTTTCTGCGGGTACAGCAGATTATCCTTCCTTGGCCTTGGATAGTAGCAATATCCCTTATATTGCTTACAGGGATGGAAGCAATTCATACAAAGCAACTGTTATGAAATACAATCCAAGTACATACATTACATTAGTATCATTTCAGGCTAAACTAGAACAAGATCATGTGCATATTACATGGAAGACTGCTGTGGAAATCAACAACGCTGGATTCGAAATCTGGCGAAGCGACACAAAGGATGGCGAGTACCAAAAGCTCACAGAATTCCTGATTCCAAGCCAGGGCAGCAGCACATATGGAGCGCAATATGAATACCATGATTTTGGAATAATGCCCGGCATAACATTCTGGTATAAGCTTGCGGATATAGATCATCAAGGCAATAGCACATTCCATGGACCAATTTTACTCCAAGATTAACGCCCAATTTTTGCTACATGAGTAATTTTAAGCTTTTTCGTAAGAATCAGTCATTTTCTTTATTTTGTAAGCTCATCGAGCACTTCCAATACAGCTTTTTGGGATATATCACTGCAAACAATCGGTTCACATATCGCTTTGAGCAGGACAAATCGCGGTTTTTGTTGCTGGGCTTTTTTATCATAGCATAAGCTTTGATAGCAGGCTTCTGGATTTAGACTTGGTAGCTGCGTAGGAAGATTCCATCTTTGCAAGATTTCCAGGATTGTTTTTGGAAGTTCTGAAGCGCATAGCCCTATCTGATAGGCAAGCCGGCTTTGGGCTAAAAGACCCAAGGCCACGGCTTGGCCATGTGGAATGCTGTAGTGCGAGGTTTGCTCAATGGCATGTGCAAAAGTATGGCCTAAATTGAGATAAATACGAATACTGTGCTCCAAAGGGTCTTGTTGCACAATATTGGCTTTGACTTGAATGGCACGTCGTAGCATCTCCAAGGTGCCATCTTGAAGGGTTTTGATTTGCAGCAGCCATGGATCAGCTAATAACCCATGCTTAATGACTTCTGCCATGCCACAATTCCATTCTAAAGGTGTTAAAGTGTTAAGGAATTCAGAGGCAATGCAAACAGCTTGTGGTTGATAGAATGCTCCGACCAGATTTTTCCCTTGGGGCAGGTCTATCGCGACTTTGCCACCTATGCTGGCATCCACCATAGCCAATAATGTGGTTGGGATTTGAATCCATCGAATACCTCGGAGATACGTCGCAGCCGCAAATCCAGCAATATCTCCAACCATTCCCCCACCTAGAGCCAATACAATGGATTTCCGATCCACCCCAAACATATAAAGCTGTTCATAAAGGAATGACATGGTGGCCAAATTTTTCGTTGCTTCCCCAGGCTGCAAAATGATCCAATCTGCATTGGGCAAGCAAGAGGAAACTTGAGATTGATACAAGCGTGCTACATTTTGATCTGTGACGATCACAAGCCGCGATGCTTGCCAATCTTGAATCTGCTGAGTGAGCAAGCCAGCAAACTTTTCTTGCATCACAATGCAATACTCCAATGTACCTGCTTGAACTTTCAAATTCCAAGAATCTTGCTGTTGTTGCCATTGGTTCATAAAAAGTTAACCTTTGTGTGGATTTTCGGAAATTCTAACTTGTTATGCTAGAATATACTAAAAAAAGATCCTTAATCTGTATCAATCAAAAAA
>JAKLHB010000088.1 GCA_022710345.1 Planctomycetota bacterium | reverse complement strand
AATATCCAGAATGAGCAAACCACCCCTGGGTACAGTATATTAATTTTTATATTGAATTCAATCGGGAAGCGCAGTAATACATTGATTTGATGAACGTTAGCTTTCAAAACAGCCTTGAAATCCTGATGCCTGCGGAACGTAGGTAATAACGAATTTTTTGCTTCTTCCTCACTTTTTCCTTGCAATTTAGCTTGGTTTTCTTTATCTTTTGGTGGTTTTTGAAAATAAAAGCTGAGTTGGCCTATTTTTCAAGTACTTTTCTTTGTAAAGGAATATTTTGCATGGCGTTAAAGCCAGATATTGTGATTAAAGATAGAGAGTCAAAACAAAAATGCAGTATTGAGCCATTGCGAGGTCGGCCAGATCTTTTGTTTTTTCATTCAGAACAACTCAACACATTGCAGCCAGATATCATGGAAGGGTATCTTTTTCTCCATGTCGAGGGTCAGCCTTTGACTGAGGCTGATTTTGGGCAGCCTTTGTTGCTCCTAGATGCTTCTTGGCGCAGAGCATTCCGTTTAGCGCAATTGCCTATTTTCCATTCCTTGTCTAAACGGTGCTTACCTGAGTTTTTGACTAGCTATCCAAGGGTAAGCAAGCTGTATGCGTTACCGCATGGAGGACTAGCCAGTGTGGAAGCCCTATATGTTGCCAGGCTCATACAGGGTAGAGAAGAGCCTATGCTTTTAGAGCATTATCATTGGCGTGAGCAATTTTTGCAACTGAATCATGAAAAAATTTCCCATTGGCAAAACCTTTGGCTCGAGAAAAAAAATGAGGCAATGCAGGGTAATTCAAAGGCTTGATCAATCCCTTGCGTTGAAAAAAATAGTTATGGATTTTAGAGAACGTCTTTCTCAAGGAATTGTCCTATTTGATGGTGCAATGGGCACAGAAATTCATGCACTTGGTCCTACGGAGCAAGATTATCAAGGTAAACTAGGCTGTAGCGAAATCCTAAATTTTACCTGGAGCGAACAAATTCAGAGCATCCATGAGCGCTATTTAGCCAGTGGAGCGGATGTAATAGAAACAAATACTTTTGGAGCAAACCAACTCGTTCTTGACGAGTATGAGATTGCTGATCAATGCAAAGCCATCAATACCGCAGCAGTGCACATTGCAAAACGTGCTTGTGCTCAATTCAATCATCTTAAACCTAGATTTGTGGCAGGCTCTATGGGGCCAGGGACAAAACTCGCCAGCTTAGGACAAATTACCTATGATCAACTCTATGAATCTTATCGAACACAAGCTGCAGGGTTAATTCAAGGCGGTGTTGATTTATTTTTGGTAGAGACATGCCAAGACCCTTTACAAATCAAGGCCACACTTCATGCAATTGAAGATGCCCAAAAAGAATATTCCACGAAATTGCCTGTGGGAGTATCTGTCACGATTGAAATCCAAGGCACATTGTTGGTCGGGACAGAAATGAGTGCAGTCATCTCCATCTTAAGCCCATTTTCACTGGCTTTTTTAGGCATGAACTGCGCTACTGGGCCAGATGTGATGCGGCCTTATGTCCAACAATTGAGCCAGGGCTTTGCCGGTCCCATCTCTGTGATGCCCAACGCTGGCTTACCTAAAAATATCAGCGGAAAAATTATGTATGCTTTGAAAAAAGAAACATTTGCAGATCGAATGATGGAGTTTGTGGCTCAAGAAGGAGTGCAGATCATTGGCGGTTGTTGTGGAACCACGCCTGCTTTTATTCAAGAGTTGGCCAATCGAATCCCTCATCAAAGCATTGGCCAACGAAAACCTGTGTTTATTCCTTCGATTGCTAGTCTCTATCATAGCCAAGCCATGTCCCAAGAGCCAAGACCATTGTTAATTGGAGAACGTACAAATACCAATGGCTGCAAGGAGTTCAAACAATATTTACTGAAGGAAGATTGGGATGCTATGGTTAGCGTAGCATTAGAGCAACAGCGTACTGGAGCACATGCTCTGGATTTATCCATTGCTTATGTTGGCCGCAAAGAAGCCACAGATATGGAGCAAATCGTTGCTAGAATCGCACGCCAAGTTTCTTTACCTATTGTGATAGATTCAACAGAAGTAGATGTATTGGAATCAGCTCTCAAGTTGCATGCTGGCCGTTGTGTGATCAATTCAATCAATCTGGAAACAGGGGAAGATCGTGCCCATAAAATCTGCCAATTAGCCAAAAAATATGGTGCGGCAGTGATTGCTTTGACCATTGATGAAAAAGGCATGGCGTTAGAACAAGAGCGCAAACTTGAGATCGCACATCGAATTTATCATATTGCAATTCAACAACATGAACTTAAACCTTGGGATTTGATCTTTGATATGCTGACTTTTACCTTAGGTAGTGGCGATACGAGTCTCAAAAACTCAGGCATTCAAACGCTCGAGGCAATCCGCAGACTTAAATCTGAACTCCCAGGTGTCTATACAGTTTTAGGCATATCCAACATCTCTTTTGGACTTCGCCCAAATGCACGAGAAGTCCTCAATTCTGTGTTTTTAGCCGAAGCCGTAAAAGCAGGTTTAGATATGGCCATTGTGCATGCAAAAAAAATCATGCCTTTGTACCAAATCGCATTAGAAGATAGAGAGGTCGCTTTTAACCTCCTCTACAATCGTGGGCCTGGCGATCCACTTTTGACATTGATTGATCATTTTCGGGCAAAAGAAGGAATCACTCCAAAGAGCCAAGATGCTCAAATTTCCATGTCTTTGGAAGACAAAATCAAAGACCATATTGTGCAAGGCACACGTAGCGGGCTGGACACTCTATTGCAACAAAAACTAGCAAGCGCTCAAGCCATAGACATCATCAATCGAATTTTGATCCCGGCTATGAAATATGTTGGTGAACTTTTTGCATCCGGAGATATGCAGCTACCTTTTGTGTTACAATCTGCTGAAGTGATGAAATATGCAGTGGACCATCTTAAGCCATACTTAGACAAAACCCAAGCACCCAAGAAAACCAGCATTGTGTTAGCCACAGTTCGAGGGGATGTTCACGATATTGGCAAAAATTTAGTGGACATCATTCTCACCAACAACGGCTACCAAGTCTATAACCTAGGGATCAAATGCGAAATTGATACCATACTTCAAAAAGCCCTTGAAGTCAAAGCAGACGCAATTGGCATGAGCGGGCTTTTGGTTAAATCCACAGTGGTGATGAAAGAAAATTTAGAAGAAATGAAACGTAGGGGAATCCAAATTCCTGTACTTTTAGGCGGCGCAGCACTTAACCGGTCTTATGTGGATGAAGTTTGTGCGAGCATTGTGGATAGCCCTGTGATCTATTGCAGCGATGCCTTTGAGGGCCTAAAAGCCATGAAGCACATCCAAACAAGTACTGTGGATGATTATTTGGAAGCCATGCGGAGCAGGTACTATAAAGCCCAACCTTTACCAATGGCTATGCCTTTGCCCTCTACGGAACAAACATTGATTGAAGCGCCCATTCCTCAACCGCCATTTTGGGGCAATCGAATTGTGACAGCCATTGATTTAGATACTATTTTTAGCTATCTTACCCAAGAAGTCTTGTTTCGAGGACGATGGGGATATCGCCGGAGCAATATGACAAAAGCTGCGTATGAACAAATGATCGAGCATAAGGTAAAACCTGAATTTCAGCGGCTCAAAACTTGGAGTAAAGATAAAAATATTTTTATCCCTCAAGTTGTCTATGGCTATTATCCATGCCAAACTATGGGCCAAGATGTGATCATCTATCATCCAGAGACACGCCAACCCATTGGAAAGCTCAATTTCCCACGCCAAAAAAAGGCACCCTATCGCTGCATCGCTGATTTTTTCAAGCCTGTGCAAAGCGGTATCATGGATGTGATTGCATTGCAGATCGTCACCATTGGAACCAAGGCACAAGAAATAGCGCAAGAACTTTATTCCCACGACCGTTACAAAGAATATCTTTTATTTCATGGCCTCAGCGTCGAAACCACAGAAGCACTTGCAGAATACTGGCACAAAATCGTGCGCCAAGAACTTCATATTCATCAAGACGGCCAGGGCATTGAAGATTTCGTACTCCAAAAATACCAAGGATCCCGCTATTCTTTTGGATATCCTTCATGCCCAGATATGAACGGCGATGTCCAAATCTATCGCATTCTCCAAGCAGAACGCATCGGCGTAGGCATCACAGAATCAGGCCAAATGGTGCCCGAGCAAACCACATCAGCCTTTATCGCCCATCACCCACAAGCAAAATATTTTGACATGGAATAAAAAAGTACGATGCTATCCTAGCATCGTGACTATCCAAACGTAGGGCAATCATCGGAGTGCCGTTACACGGACATACTCATCGCCTATCCCGCGTAGCTTCACCAGCCCCAATTATCATTTGCACAGAAGGACGACCGGCCAGCCAGTCGTCCTTCTCACGATGGTTGTTTTTTAAGCCAGGCTTTAGGATTTTTAAGCCAGATCCACGCCTAATGTTGTTTACTTGTGGATTTTCGGAAATTTTAACCTTTTGTGCTAGAATATACTAAAAAAATATCCTTAATCTGTATCAATCAAAAAAAATTCGCTCGGAAATAAAAGTTCTCTTTGATAGAATGCCAGGTTTTCCGGTGTCCCGTCAGGACACGATAAGAGTTGACATAACCTGGGGTTAGAAACCCCAGGCTTTATTCCCAAACCGCTTCGCGGTAAAAAACTTTGCTGCAGTGCAATCTTATACGAGAGTTCTATACTTAGTGAAGCGCTAGCAGCTTGCTTGTGCGGTATTAGGCAAATGGGCATAATTGGTGAGGTCAAATTGAAGCGGGGTCATCGAAATATAGCCTTGGTGGATGGCTTCTACGTCGTGGTGATATGTAGGCTGCATTTTATCTGCTGGTTCCTTAGAGAATGAGATTGTTTTGAGCCAATAGTATTCCCTGCCATAAGGATTTTGGCGTTTTTCATATTGATCTGTATAGAATCCCTGGAATTGACGAGTGGTCCAGATTCCATGAATTGCTGGTGTATTGGGAATATTAATGTTGTATAAAATCGGGTGTTGACAGGTGGATATAATTTTGGCCATAAATGGCCGAAGTTTGGCTTCTAAACATTCAAAATCCTGCTCTGCAAAAGAATCTAAAGAAAAGGCTAGGGCGATTTTCCCAGTCACAGATCCTTCAAAGGCTGCTGCAACAGTGCCAGAATAGTAAATCGAAGGACCTACATTCGGGCCTAGATTGATGCCAGATACAACCATCTCTGCCTGTGGATAGAGCTCTGCAATTCCTAATTTTACAGCATCTGCTGGTGAACCATCTACTGCGATACCATAAAATTGTTTGTCTTTGTATATCTTATGGGTAAGCAGTGGTGTGCTCAAGGTGATTGAGTGACTACTCCCGCTGTGTTGGCGATGGGGTGCCACAATATAAATTTCATGGCCTAATTCTAACAACAGTCGATACAAAATTCTAAGCCCACTTGCATGAATTCCATCATCATTGCTCAATAGAATTTTCAAAACTTCGTTCCTTTGCTAATGGATAATCTTTTTGTAAGCAGCGATCGCTGCACCTAAGATAGGGGCTTCTCTAAGAGAAGATGCTTGAATTTTATCTTGAATATTGGTGTAAGCGCGCTGAAAGTCAAGCGAATAAGCCTTGATTTTTTGTTGCAAAGCATTATAAAAATATTCATGGAAAAAGGGATATGTTTTCCATAAATAGCCCATGCGCTGTCCCAGGATAATTCGATCCCAAATATTACCAACAAATGGATGCTTGGGCTCTAGGCTTCTATCAGGATTATTCAATTTTAGTGTAGTACCTCCAAAATATAATGTGTGCATTCGGTCTAAAATTAAGCTGCTCAGAGCTTGGCACATTGTTTGGAGAGTTGCTACTGCGTCCGGCTCCTTGCCATTGGCTCGAATAAAAACTTCTTCTGCATTGCCTTCTGAATTGTGCATAGCATGGCTACGGGCTTCGTATGCTTCCCAAATGCCACGCATAGAAGTACATTTCTCCATGGAGATGTCCATGCTTGGATCCAATAATTCCCATGTTTTCGCAATCCAAGATTTTGCTTGATCAAAGCGAATGATCTCTCCGTGAATTTTCATTGCATCTGCCACACCAGTGCCAATGCCTAGATAATAGGCAGTACTAACCTCGCGCATAAGCCCTGCTTCTGCATAATTTTCGCCGATGCCGCAATAGTCTGCATCACTGCCTAATCCATGAATGTTTTTGTATAAACGAATGTTCCATTTTTGTAATTCCTGGTTAAGCTGCTCTGTATAATTGGGAATTCTAGGGCCATTGGCCATGACAGCAATGCCTTGTCCATTTGCTGTCTTTAATCCCGGCATCCCAATTCCTAGCACAATAGGCTTTATGCTATCTTTGATGAGCATGCGAATGCTTTGAACTGCGGCCTGAACTATAATATTACCTTGCTGTATCTCAACTTGGGTTAATTGAATTTGCTGAGTTTTGAATTGATAGAGTTGCTCATTGATATTGACTGGCTTAAAGTCTTGTTGGAATCCAGGCATATTTTGATATATCGTTTCTACAACGTGTTCGCAATCTCCAATCTTATTTTGTTCTACGATTTCTACAATGCCACTGCGAATTTTCGTTGCGCCACCATCTAAAGCAATCAAAATATATTCCATGAATCAAAATCCTTATTTCTTCTAGGCACCAAAAAGTAAGCGGTCGCCTAGCGCATTATCCAATTTGGGGATTGCGTATATCTTTCGAATCGTTTTTTCAAAATTATAGTCAACTCTGTAGAATGTAAAAATATGGGAATCATCAACACGTTCATAAATCGCATAAGCTGCCTGTGGATTGCCATCGCGTGGTTGACCAACAGAGCCAGGATTCACTAAAAGCTGGGCTTGGGATACTTCTTGATCTGTGAAAACCACAGGCTGGCCAATTGAAAATTCAATCAAAGACACACCACTGCGATCTACTTCCCAGAAAGCTTGCTGATGCGTATGCCCGAAAAAACAGATTTTCAATCCTTTTTTCTTCATATATCGAGCAGCATACAGTATATCTTCAGGATGAAGTAAATAATCAAAAGCATTTTTAGCAGGACCTGGTGCTCCATGCACAAAAATAACTTTAGGATCTTCCTGCAATGTAAAAAAAGATTGTGTGCCTAAATAATGCTGCAGAATTTCATGAAATTCTTGGCTATTTTTTGTTGCTTCGGCAAGTTGCGTTCGTGTCCATTCCAATGCATCAATGGCTAGATCTGTTGCATCAGAAAAAGACCGTGGGTTCACAACTGCTAGGTCATGGTTGCCTTCTAAAGTAAGGACTTCTCTGGAATGTAATTTTTCTAAAACACCCACAGGGTCAGGGCCATAACCAATATTATCTCCTAATGAAATGATGTCCTTGATGTGTTGTTGGTCAATAGAGTCTAACACAGCTTCTAATGCTTCTAAATTGGCATGGACATCTGAAATAAGTGCAAGCTTCGTCATGATTTTCTCTCGAATGCATAACAGGAAATTGCTATCTGATAATTTCTACTCATATAACAGATTTTTGGGATTTTTAGTTTGTCAAACCTGCCTGTGCCAATTCACTGCGTCCAAGAAAACATCCCTTTCTTTGCTGTGTTGCTTAGCAGGGCTAGAAACTAACCGGCAGCATCTGCTGCAATTGGCTGAAGGGAGCAAGGTTTGCTTGAGTCGCCGTTATGAAGTTCCCTTAAAAAAACACTACTGCGCTTCCCGATTGAATTCAATATACCCAGGTTGGTTTACTCATGCTGGATATTGTGTTTGAGCTTGTGCCGTACATGCCAAGGTATATGTGCCTGGTTCACTCATGCTGGATATTGTATTGAATCTGTTTGAGAAGCGCGGTATAATCAGATTTTCTATTTTATCTATTTAAGGGAATTTTACTGAATTTTATCCCTGGGTGCAACAATAATTTCTTGACTTTGCATAAATTTTTGCTAGAATGAGTTTACGGATTTGAAGTATTTTTGGTATTTTAGAAAGGAACATTCTCTATGGTGTCTCATTTGGCCACCTTATGCCATGAATTGAATAATCAGTTTCAAAATTTGAAGTTGCATCGAAAGATGCGAGTGACATGTTATGACACAGGTACAGAATTAGAATATCAGGCCAAATCATTACATCCACAACAGCTTTCTCAAGATTCTCAAATCAAAGTATGTATAGAAAAGTTTGTTGGAGGTGGATTTGCTGGCCAAGTATATCAAGTAAAACTTCTGGACATGTCTCCGCCTATCCTTGGGATGGAAATAGGGCAAGTTTATGCACTGAAAATTTTAATTCCACCCAGTGGCTTATCGCGATTGTTTCGCAATTTTGTTTATTGGATTGGATTTCAAGGGCCTTTTCAACTTCAAGTGAATCCTTATGCTGCTCGAGCTGGAGCTCTTTGGCAAAAATTTATTCGCAGGGCAGCAAAAATTCAATTTGGAGATGAACGGCATGTAGTAGATATTCACGCAACGTTGGTGGATCAAAACCTTGGAAGTTGCGCAGAGATCAGCGAATGGGTATCAGGGAGAACATGGCGGCTTGAAGTGAATGAAGATTTGGATATCCTACGATCTTGGGAAAAAGGCAAGCAAGTTCCTGAAGAATGGCTAGGCTCTCCAGAATATCGCAGCAAACGCAAATTTATGAGGGAGTTTGTGGATTTACTCCATGAAATGGGTGCTCATGAGTTTGCTAGGCAGTATGAATGGACGACCTGGAAAAGTCAGCCCAATTGCCTAAAGCGATATGAAACTGAGCAGGCTCCAGAACAAGGGTTAGTGGCTGTGGACTTCCGCGCCGGCCTTACCTTACTTCCTTTTTTGCCCATGAGCCCTGGAGATCCAAAATTAATTTGGCAGGGGCTTTGCCGCGGGAGTTTAGTACAGTTTGACCGAGGAGATTTAAACAAACTCAAGCAATTTATGCAAACACACGCCGAAACATTCGCAGATATGGGCTCTCACGTGCAGGAACTTGAGCAATGTGAAGCAGTGTATCGTAATTCTACTCCAGATATTACGCACAATCATATTCGATTGTTGCATGATGCTCAGCTTTGGAAAACTATGTTTCACAGTAGGATCACAGGCTGGCGAGTTCAAAATCTTTTGGACGACAAGTCAGAGCCAAAACTTCGGCAAAATAAGCTTTTGTATGCATTGTTCTTTCTGCTGGGAATCATTCCTTTTTTAGGCCATTTTTTGCGCAAGTTAATTGGCCGCCAAGATGCACGAAAACATTATAGTTCTATGTTGTTTTCTTGGCAGTATTTCTTAAAAGCGATCCAAGGGCGGATTCTTGAAAAAAGCATTGTATGGTATCGAGGAGGCCGGCTTGGAGAAGCAGGTATACGCAAGATTGCAGCTCAAAATTGGAGATATTTTTTGCACCTGCCGCTTTCTATTTTGCCTACATTTTTGCATCGGATGCTCACAGATTGGGAATATGCCAAAGCAATTGCTGCGTATGTTTTTGTTCGGCCTGTGAAACTCTATTTCAACGCAGAATTTCGTGAACAATGGCTTCGAGAAATGATTGATGAAGGCCAAAAAAAGCATATTCTCACAAAAGAAGATGCAGATGTCATTTTGTCGCAGATTCATGAGCCATTCATTCAAAAATATTTGCAGTGCTTAGCAGTGCACGTTTGTACATTGCCTGTGACTCAATTGGTGTCTGTGAGTGTGGCGATCATTTATCTATGGCTTCATCCGGAATTATCGTGGGCAGAAGCCACAGTGATTGCCACCGCGATCCTTGTTTTTTTCCAGATCATTCCTATTTCGCCAGGCTCTTTTGTACGCGGAGCGTATGTGGTGTATTTGGTGATCAAAGAACGCAATTTTAAAGACTACAATATTGCCATATTTCTGGGATTTTTCAAATACATTGGCTATTTAGCGTTCCCAATTCAGATGGCCTATCGTTATCCCCATCTTGCAAGGTTTATGGCTGGCCATTGGGCGACAGAAGCAGCCCATATCGTCCCTATCTTTGGTGAACATGGAGCACTGCTGGAACACAAAGTCTTCAATATTTTTTACAATTGGCCATTGACAGTACGACGATGCATGCGCAACAGAATCCAAATGCGGCTGCAATTTCAACCTAGATATTGGCATCTATTTCTCTGGGGCATTGTTGGCGCAATTGTGTTAGGGCTGGCTGAATATTCTTATGCCCAGACATATCAAATTTCTTTACCTGCATTATCTGAAATTTGGTACTTAGTGATTTTGTTGCCCATGCTTATTGGCACTGCGATCACAGTAGGATGTGCTGGTGCTGCACTCAATCGCCGAGTCTTAGCAGGCTTTTTAGGCGGTGTTTGGATGGCTGTTCTCTCAATTTTCTTTTTATTTCTATGCTATGACGCAGGAAATATCACGCTTTCCAGCGTAGCGATTTCTGCCAGTTGGCGGTTATTCTTTTTTAGCTTTCTAGGAAGCATTGGCGTAATGCTCACAGAATTGTTGCTGCCAGATCCATACCTTCTAAAAGCTAAAGCCAATCGAGATAAACCAAGCAAATAGATCTTCTTGAGTCCCTGTGATTGGGCTTTCCTCTCGATCTGGATTAAATCCCATATCAAAGCGGATAGGCCCAATCGGGGTAATATACCATACGCTCACTCCAATTGCGTATTTCAAGTGCGAAATTCGATAATCCTTCAAACTACGCACAATGGGAATGAGCTGTCCGGCATCTCCGAAAGTGGATATTCCAAAGTTTCCATAAATTGGGATGCGCAGTTCTACAGAAGCCAGGAATATTCCTTCTCCACCTGCTGGATCATCATTGCTGTCCCAAGGAGGCAATTGCTTTTCCTTAAAACTGCGGATGGACTGAACTCCACCAGAGAAAAATCTGCGTTGAATTGGAATTTCTTCACTATCCCCAAAGGGCATAATTACGCCACCACGCAACGCAACGCTAAGAACACAACGTTCTACTAATGCAAAATACCAGGCTGTATGGGCGTATATTTTAAAATAATCAATCTCTGCACCAAGCAAACTAAGGCTTTGCTCAAATTCAATGGTATGGTAGCTTCCAGAGGTAGGATAGCTGTTGCTATCTCTTAGATTGAGAATGAATTTTTCTGAGAGTGTGGAAAAAAAAGTTGTCCCTTTTGTGGTGTCTGTAACTCCAGGCGCTATGTCTAGGATTTCACTCCAAAGAAGCTGATAGCCAAATTGGGCTGTTAGAACCGGGCTAATTTTTTTATCAAAAAAAATACCAACTCCGCGGTCTAGCATAGTAAAACTAGGGGTTTCCTCATAAAGTACAAACGGTTTTAGGGTCGCAGACCAAGTGCGGCTACCAAACAATTGGGGTTCCACTAATTGAATGGATGCTTCTGATTTTTGATATTCTGCAGCAAACAGTGTGGATTCCACAGAAAACAGAAAGCGCTTGTGTAATCCAAAAATATTGAGATGTTCAAATTCAACACCACCAATCAATCCATAGCTTGTGGCATATCCAATGTTGAATGTCCAAATGCGTGCATTGCGTTCCTCGACCACGATGGTCAAGTCTATTTCTTGATCATTCACAGGATTTTCCTGAATATCTGCCCAAAGGAATAAGCCTGTTTCATTGAGGTTTTGTGTGCTTGAACGAATTTGGTCCAAATCGTATGTATCGCCTGGCCGAAAATCCAATTGATGTAAAATCACTTCTTCTTTAGTCCTGTCGTTCCCTTGGATGGCTATGTTGCGAATACGATACAAAGCTCCTTCTTCAATTCGGAATTGGATCATTCGATTTTGGGTTTTGGCATCATGATCGAGTTCTTGAATCGTTGGCTGGACTTTTGCTTTTGCATACCCAGAAGAGCGATAAAAATCTCGAAGCTTGATACTGAGTTGCTGATGCAGGCCAGGTGTATAGACTGTATGCTCTGGGATATCGAGTGCTTGTTTAAGCTTTGCTGCCTCTATCTGAGCATTTCCTACAAATTCCAACGTTTGAAGAAATGCTTTAGGCCCTTCTTGAATCACAATGCTAACTTTGGCAGTTTGGCTTTGCGGTGGCTCTGGAGTAAACTCAACCTCTAACTCAATTTCTTGTTGAAGATACCCTTGGCTCAAGTAAAAATCATGAATGGCAGCCACATCGCTTTCCCACTGCTGTTTGTAGTAAAATGGTTGACTGAGTAAGCTAGGTTTTGTAAGAAATTTTTGCAATTGTTCTTGAGAAAACGACAACGGTTCTTTGCTCTTGGAACGAATTTCAATATTTTCCACCACAACAGGATACTGCTCTATGATTTTAAAAATCACTTCAGCATCATTGATTTGATAATCAACATCAGCAAAGCAATGGCCTTGTTTACGATAATGGCATAATAAGACATACGCAGCATCATCCACATAAGAAATGTCGTGGTTTGCCAAATAAGTTTTCCAAGGTTCTTGAATGATTTCTTGAAGCTCCTTTTCCCCATATCGTTTTTGTCCTTGGAATTTAGGTTGGATCAAACCTTGGCACCATAGTATAGAACCTAGCAAAAAACAAATGATCCATGCATTCCATTGTTGCATAAAAGTAAGCGGCATAAATCGTATTCTCGAATGACCAAGCCGCATTTCTCCTAAAGATTATGACTCAATATAACGGATTTTTGGGAGCCAATGACAACCAGAGCTTTGCCAACGCAAAGCTCTGGAAAAGAGACTAGGTAAAAATGATTTGTATCAACCAAATTAAAAATACAGCGATCAAAGCAATGGCAGCACTTGCACAATACCATCGGACTTCTTGTCGTGTGCTAAAGGCTCGAATCCATTTCCAAATTTGTGCTGATTTTGCCCGAATGATTTTAGCCATTTCTTTATAAATACCATACTTGCTGGTTCGTTCAGCAGAATCCTCGGTTTTGACTTCTTCTGTCCATATTTCTTGATGAAGGTTCGCATAACGTTTGGGCAATTGATTGTATAGGCGTTCCATGTCATTTCGTATGAGTGCAGCGGTCAAAGCCCGTTTTGCTGCATCTTTTTCCAATGCTTTTTCCAAAAGCGTGCTCAGATTGCGATAGATAGGCCTCTCGAAGTCTCTTAAATGACGCTTGATTTGGTGAATTAAGGGAGGTGGATTTTGGGTTAGGATATTGCTCATGGTCATCACAGGCGATTTACTTTTGAAAGGTGAATGCAGTTGCCATGTAAAGAATTGGTATAATGTAATGGCTAACGAAAATACATCGCTTTTGTTGGATATCTCACTGTTTACCTGCTCTGGACTTAAGTATTCTGCTGTGCCTACAATGCTGCCTGTTGCTGTAATGTCGTACGTTTTTTGCCGTAGGCTTTTCGCAAGACCTAAATCCAAAAGAACCAAACGATTGGTATGTGGAATAAGCATGATATTGGCAGGCTTGATATCTCGGTGGATGATGCCAGCCTGGTTTAGGGCTGAGACTGCATTTGCAATATGGTATGCCACAGCTAATTGTTGTGATAAAGGCATTGCTGCTGGATGCTGTTGTATAAATTCTTGGAGTGAAATACCGGATACAATCTCCATCACAAGAAAGAATTGTTCATGTTCCTCAAATAGATTGAAAACTTTTACTAAATTTGGATGTTGAAGTCCATGAAGCAAATGGTATTCACGTTTTAAGCGTTCCATCGCTTCTTTTGATTCTGGATCATCGTCTAAAGAAAACCGGGATAAAATTTGCTTGATAGCGACTTGGCTTTGCGTCTGTTGATCCAAGGCTTCATAAACAATGGCCATTCCACCCTGCCCAAGTTTTTTTTGAATACGATAGCGATTTTGTAAGCAAGTGCCTAATGTGATTTTGACAGATGCCTTGAACTCTTGCATTGGCCATGGTCGTGTTTGCTCTGATTCTGATGGTTCAGGAATCTTTGAATTCATGGATTTTTTCTCAATCTATAGAATAAATGGGCTATATCCAAAGCAATTTATGGAACATACACAATATCCCAGGGCGAAAGGCTGAATTGCGGCTCTTTTTGAACATCTAAAGTATAGATTATCTTTTGTTCACTATTTAATAAACGATATACATTAACCGCATGTTTTTGTGCTTTTTCCGTAAATCCTCCGGCTTGTTCCACTGCAATTTCTAAAGTCGCAGGAAATTCAGACAGAAAAGTAAAGCATGTAGGATGCCGGACAGCACCAAAAACATAGACTAATTCTTTGGAACCAGGGAAAAGGACTAAATCGCCTGAGAAGAGCAAAAGATCATCACCACCAATTCCAGCAATATCCTCAGGCAAAGCTTCTCCACGAATAAACAGTTTTGTATTTGTGAATTCCCATGCCTTGCGAATCAAAAGATATTCACGTCGTTTTGCAGCAGCCGTGATCCCATCAATATTCATCAAGAGGTTCATCATACTCCAATCTTCATCCATAGGAATTTCATAGCGTCCTGAGCGTGGAATTGTTCCTGCTACATCAACATATCTTTTCCCAAATTTTACAAAAGAATATTCATCAAAACGATGACTTTTTGATAATTCAGTCATTACATCGCGTGCT
>JAKLHB010000087.1 GCA_022710345.1 Planctomycetota bacterium | reverse complement strand
AAACCCCAGGCTTTATTCCCAAACCGCTTCGCGGCAAAAAACTTTGTTGCAGTGCAATCTTATACGAGAGTTCTCTCTCTTCTCGATCCTTCATTGCAGATTTTGATGTAAGATTTTCTATGTTATGATGATGTTATGATAACTTCATTTGTTTGTCAATATCAAATTTTTGGGATCGCTTTAGCTATCATCAATCCAAGCATTTGGGATAATACGGCATTTTGGTCCTGGTTACAGCATAGAAAGACCACTTTGCAAAAAGAATGGTTGCATGCTGATTTTTGCAAAAAATATGTTGGATATATAAGATTTTGCTAATCTGAAACTAATCTGAAACTTGCAAATTTTCAGAACTGGTCGAAGAAACCTACACTTGCACCTCGCCCGCCTATACTCGGCTAACTCAAGCCTGCATCAAGAGCGATTATAATATAGCTTGTTATTATATATAATCTTATATCCACAATCAGATATTTTTTTTTATTTTTTTAAGTGATGTTTTATCTTATGGATTTTTTTTTGAAATTTTCGATCATTATTTTCATTTGATTGCTACTCTTTTGCAAACAATACGTTATTAGTTTGAGCAACTAGCAACTTGAGTTAGAAAAATAGCTTGCAGAATTCGAAAATGCAAGCTATAATCATAGCAGCTTCTATCTATTGAACCTGTAATAGAAAATGTAAGCCATTCTACGGGGAAACGATATGTCATTTTATATCGAACAATGGTGGCCTTGGATCTTGCTTCTGCTTGCTCCTTGGATCATTCTTGTTTGGCGGCATAGTTTGGCAGGGCTACCTCCTTGGCGGCAATCGTTTGTGCTGGCCATCCGGTTGGTCTTGCTTATACTTTTGATTATGACACTCAGCAATGTCCAAATTGTCCGTGATAGCAAGTTATTGACCGTAGCATTTGTACTGGACAAAAGCAAAAGCATACCACAAAGCCTGCAAGATCATGGTATCAAGTTTGTTGGAAGCAACTTAGAAAAAATGGATGCCGAAAACGACCGGGCAAGCTTGTGGGTATTTGGACAAGAGCCAAGAGCAGAATTCCAAGACCAAGGCAAAGGCATTTTATTTCGCATAGATACCAAGCTAGAAGACATCGAGCATCAAACAAATATCAGCAAGGCTCTCAAACTTGCACTTGCCTGCCTGCCAGAAGCAGGCGAGCGTAGAATTGTGCTTTTGAGCGATGGAAATGAAACTATGGGCAATTGCGAGGCAGAAATTGCATTTGCACAAGAACGAAAAATCCCAATTGATGTTTTCCCGCTTGCTATTGCAAAAGGCCAGGAGCAAGACCTTATACTAGAAAAGCTCTTAGTGCCGAATGAAGTGAATGAAGGCCAGGCATATCAAGCTATTGCTGTAGTCCATAGCTTGGAGCAAAGCTCAGCCATCATTCGATTGATATTAGACAATCAACTACTTTACGAAAAAGTGATCGAAGTCAAGCCTGGCAAAAATCAAATTGTGCTCACAATACCTGCGACATTGGTAAAAAAAGGATTTCAACAAATCAAAGCCATCATCGAGGGGCCTAAAGACAAGCTCATTGCCAACAACATCGCCCAGGCATTCTGCTATGTGCAAGGCATCCCTCAGATTTTGTACTTAGAAAAAGACCTCCAGCATGCACATTTTCTTCAAGATGCCTTAGCTGAATTGCAAAAATCCGGGCAAAGCCGTATCAATGTAGAGGTCAAAGGACCATACGAATTTCCAAGAGACATCCTGAGCCTGAATACTTATGACCTGGTGATTTTATCTAACATAAGCTGCCCTACATTAGACACAGGTCAAATGAAAATGCTCGAAACCGCTGTGAAAGATGACGGTTTAGGGTTCATCATGATTGGCGGTGAGGATAGCTTTGGTGCAGGTGGTTATGCAAATACGCCTGTTGAAAAAATTTTGCCAGTGGATATGGATTTAAAGCATAAAAAAGTCATTCCCAATGGTGCCTTAGTGTTAGTATTGCATACGTGCGAATTTCCAGATGGCAATGTATGGGCAAAAAAAATTTCCGTGCGTGCACTAGAAAATTTGACAGGTGAAGATTATGCAGGCATTGTTTATTTCAATTGGAACACCAGTGACAGTTGGCTATTCCCAATCCTAAAACTCGAAGGCAATCGCGGCCGGATGTATGCTGCTATTGAAGGAGCATTGCCTGGTGATATGCCCAGTTTTGGTCCTACATTGCAGGCTGCATATCAAGGGCTTATGAAAACTAATGCAGCAAAGAAGCATATTATCATCATTAGCGATGGAGATCCATCCCCGCCCAGCAGCAACTTAGTGCAACAAATCAAAACCAGCAAAATCAGTATTTCCACAATTGCCATATATCCACACGATTGGCAGCAAGGCCAAAATCCAAAAGTGATGAGTGAAGACCTGAAACGCATGCAATATTTAGCAGAATTCACAGGTGGCCGCTATTATCATGTGATGAATCCCAATGCTCTACCTGCCATTTTTGCCAAAGAAGCCATGACTGTCAAACGCAATCTCATCTTAGAATCTCAAGAAGGATTTTATCCGATCATCAATTATTATACAGACCTTATTGCAGAGATTAGTCAATTCCCGAAATTGTATGGGTATGTTGCTACAACACCAAAACCAACTGCATCTGTTCCACTATATTTCAAACAATCCGATGATTCTAATGATCCTCTGCTGGCTCATATGCAATATGGCTTAGGCCGTACAGTGGCTTTTACTTCGGATGCTAAAACTCGCTGGGCAGCAGAATGGGTCTCTTGGGCTTATTACCAAAAATTTTGGGTACAAACCGTACAGTGGGCCATGCGGAAAATGGAACGAAGCGATTTCCAAGTTACCATGGCTGCTCAAGAGAATCAAGGTAAAGTCGTTGTGGATTGTGTCAGCCCGAATGGAGAATACATTAACTTTTTGCAGATACAGGCAGCAGTTCGGAATTTTAGCACAGAACAACAAGATCAACAAATCTATTATCTTACTTTGCAGCAAACAGGCCCTGGCAGGTATGAAGGTACATTCCCTGCACAGGAACAAGGTATCTATTTATTTTCCGGCCATTATCAACAAGATGGCGTTGTCAAACAATTAAGAGCTGGCTTAGCGATTTCCCAAACTGCAGAATACATTCAGACAAAAACAAATTTAGCCCTTTTAAAGCAGATTGCCCAAAAAACACATGGCCGATTTTTACAATACAGCAACATGGATAAAGACTATGATAACCAGATTAGCCTGAAAGAATGGGAAGACACGCCTGCAGAGTTTGCCAAATTGGACATTAACAACGATCATCTGCTTGAAGCAAGCGAATATCCCCAAGATGAAACTATTTTCCTCCACGGTGCTCCTAGACAGGGAAGCCCTATAGAAATTTGGCCTTGGTTGCTTCAAATTTTTTTGCTCTTGTTTATGTGTGATGTATTCTTGCGCAGGGTGATGTTGGATTATCATAAAATCTGGGAGAGCATACTGCAAAAATTACATTCTCAAGATACATCCCGGGCAACATCCATTTCTCAAACCATGGATCGCTTAACCCAGCAAAAACAGAAGCTTCAGCAGGAATTTCGCTCTTTGTCTAAGGGACAATTGCAAAGACTCGAAAAATTAGGGCAGACGATCACTCCCAAGCAGCCCGGCTCGATAGAAAAACAAGCGATGCCTAAACAAACTCAACCAATGGAAATTCCTGGTTCTCGACAGCCAACAATTTCAGTGCCTACACCTCAACAGAAACAAGCATCCAAAGAAACAGCATCTGATCCTAAAAAAGCCTTGCCAACCCAGCAGCCTGAAGTAAGTGACTATACCAGCCGACTGCTGAAAGCGAAAAAACAAGCCTGGGAGAAAAAACAAAAATAGGAAGCAATATGGATATAGAAAGCCTCCATGCCAGCCAGCAATCTATGCTAGATGGCCAGTCTGCACATTCTGTATCAACTAGCATAGATGTAAATGAAACAATTGTAGAACCTCATCGCATTGAAGACGAATTAATTGCGATGATCATGAAATATAGAGATATTGCCCAGCAATTCTTCAGCATCCAAGAACGAGAGCAAGACCGGAGCAATCTGCATGATCTTTATGAGCAACTGCAAAATCTCCACCAAAAAATCTTAGATTCACGTTGTTATTTTCAATTGGGCAAAACTCAACAGACTCAAACAGAACGATTTTTATTAGATGATACCAAACCAGAGCAACGATTGGCTATGGTCAGCTATGTGCTGCGTACCTTATGCAAACCTGTGATTTTGCTCTCTGGAAAAGCCACTTTGTTGATTGCACATCAACGCAAAGAAAAGCCTGTGAAAATTCTTGAGGATGAAGCTGCTGAAATTGCAAAACAGCGTGCCAAAGCCTGGAAGCCGGTTTGCAAACCAGAGGATATCACACCAGAGGATATTGACAAAATGAAAGCAGAAATTACGGCGTTGTTTCAAGAAAGTGAAGATTGGCTGGTCAAGCAAAAAATGACCTTTCAACAAGCGGATATCTTATCTCAAATGGCAGCATCTGGTCAAATCGCAATTGAAAAAACAACATCCAATCCTGATTTGCTTGGTATCACCACATCTGTTATTCTCAAACAGGAAAGTTAGAAAGGATTATACGTGAGTGTAATTCTCGAAGATGCAATTCAAGAACTCTTCATTGCATTGACGACACGCTGGCATCAAGAAGATGGAGTTTTAGCAATTGGGGTTCCTCAGTCTAAATTGCTCAAAGCCGGCGGGATTCAAGCTCCTGCATTAGAAAATTTGCTCAAAGAATTGCGTGAAAAAGTCAGTTCTCTTGGGCTGGATGTGATCGAATATTTGTATAAAGGTGAACGTTGGTATGCTATTCGATCCAATTATGTTGCACCATCCGAATTAACTGAAGAAGAAGAAGCTGTTTTAGCGTATATTATGTCGCATTTAGAAAATTGCGGAGAGCGCAAACAGCAAGTGCAACTCAGCACGATCAAGAAAAAAATGCTTGCTGGAGATTATTTGACAGAAACTCAGTTTGATCGTGTACTTCGACAATTAGAACATCTAGGATATATTGAACGGCACAAGCAATTCATTCAATATAGTTGCCGAACACTGCTTGAATTCAATGAATCAGCTCGAAAACACATTGCAGAAGAGGCAAAACAAAGAATTATTTAAGAAGTTGCCTAAAAACAACTTAGCAAAATCTTTTTATGGGACATGCTATGGCAACTTATGCCCACGATCCAGATATAAATTTAGTGCAATCTGCCAAGAATGGCGATTCTCAAGCATTTGAGAAACTTGTAATGCAGTATCAAAACCGTATTTTCAATACAGTGTTGAGGATGTTGGGCGATTATGAGGCAGCATTGGATTTGACACAAGAAACATTCTTACGAGCCTACCAAGGGCTTGCTCGCTTTAAGCAAG
The DNA here is from genome assembly GCA_022710345.1 of Planctomycetota bacterium. Taxonomy (GTDB): domain Bacteria; phylum Planctomycetota; class Uabimicrobiia; order Uabimicrobiales; family JABWCH01; genus JAKLHB01. The sequence goes on along the minus strand of JAKLHB010000087.1, from coordinate 9,186 downwards.
AATCTACTTTTTTTACCTGGCTCTTTAGAATCTGCCTCAATGTGGCCACTAGCCAACGTAGATTGTATGCACATCATGGACATCCTATTTCCATCAATAGCACCAATGACGAAGAAAACACGAATTGGGAATTAGAAAGTAAAGAAGCACAAGCCGAAGTTAACCTTGTCCAAAAAGAAATACAATCCGCAGTTCAAAAAGCCATTGCTACTTTGCCGTATGAATTCCGCGAAGCTCTTGTTTTACGAGATATTGAGGGATTGAGCTACGAGCAAATTCAAGAAATTTTAGATTGCCCTCTAGGAACTGTACGTTCCAGAATCCATCGCGGGAGGGCTATGTTAAAAGAAAAATTATTGGAATTTGATCCAAATCTTTAGTTGAAATCAGTGGCTTTTCAAAAGCCTTATAGGAGAATCGAATTTTTATGAAAATTGGTATTTTTGGCCTTTCAGAATCGGGAAAAACAACTGTATTTCAAGCCCTTTCCGGGCTTAAAATTGAAGGGCAAAAAGCGACAGAGGCCAATCGAGCGATTGTCAAAGTACCAGATGCACGGCTGGAAAAACTCAATGAATTTTACCATCCACAAAAGAAAGTTTATTCTACCATTGAATATGTTGATATGAACGCAGGGGCCAGCTCCAAAGGCAGTGGTTCCACGCTCAACGATCAATTATTAGGCAATCTCCGCACTATGGATGCCCTGGCCCTAGTAGTGCGTGCATTTATTTCCATGGAAGTCGCTCATGTCAAAGGGAGCATTGACTATCTACGAGATGTTCAAAGCATGATTGCTGAGCTGGTCCTTTCTGACCTATCCGTGGTCGAAAAAAATTTGGATAAAGTGGAGAGGAGCCTGAAATCCGAAAAAAAACAAGACCTCTTGCTCAAAAAGCAAGTCCTTCTTCGATGCAAGGAATGCCTGGAAAAAGAACAGCTTCTGCAAACTATCACATTTACTCCAGGCGAACAGGAGCTACTCACAAGTTATCAATTTTTGACTCAAAAACCATTGATGATTATTGTGAATACTGGAGAAGGCCAGGATTCTGATAAAATTGTCAAAGAACTGGCTCCTAAATATAGCCATATCCACAATATTTTGGTCACTGCAATTTGTGGAAAATTGGAGCTCGAAATCGCAGAATTGCCAGCTCAGGAGCAAAAAGAATTTTTGCAAGAAATCAATGTGACAGAGCCAGCATTAAATCGCTTCATTGCAGAGTCGTTCCGTTTATTAGGGCTTATTGTATTTTTCACAGTTGGAGAAGATGAAGTCCGGGCGTGGACATTACCCAAAGATAGCAAAGTCTTAAAAGCCGCTGGAACGATCCATTCTGACTTGGAACGTGGCTTCATTCGAGCCGAGGTATTTCGCTATGATGACCTTGTGGCTGTTCAAGGCGCAGAATCCAAGTTAAAGGATACTGGCAAAATTCGCCTGGAAGGCAGAGACTATATTGTTCAAGATGGTGACATCATCACCATCCGTTTCAATGTCAAAAAGAACTAGCCTATGTGCTCGATATTTCATTCTATCAGGGTAGTGATTTGCTACTGTATCTTTTGCCTGGAATCTGTGCTGATTTGCATCATCGCTATTATCTTAGGTTTTACATTCCCCAAGGCCAAAGTATTCGATAAAATCCACCAAATTTGGGGTGCGAGCCTTTTTTGGCTCTTGCAGATTCCAGTGCAACCTCTGCATATTCAGTTACCCGGCCCTGGCCCATACATTATTATGGCCAATCATCAAAGCAACTTAGATCCTCCATTATTGCTATGGAAGATTCATCTTAAGTTGCGGTTTATCACTAAAATTGAGTTATTTTGGATCCCTTTATTTGGCTTGGCAATGTGGGCTGCAGGGCATGTTCCCATCCAACGCAGCAATCATCAAAAAGCTGTCATTAGCCTTGCCAAAGCGGCTCAGAAGATTTGCGAAGGGACGAGCATTTTGGTTTTTCCAGAAGGCACACGTTCTCCAAATCCCAACGAATTGTTGCCCTTTAAAAAGGGCGGGTTTATGCTTGCTATTCAAAGCCAAATGCCAATTTTGCCTATTGGAATTGTTGGGACAGGCGATTGTCTTCCAAAACATACCTGGCAGATTCAACCAAAGCCAATCCAGCTTTGTATAGGTACTCCAATTCTCACGCAAGGGCTCAAACCCGAAGATCGTGATACTTTGATGGAAAAAGTCCGTCAACAAATTCGAGAATTGCGAAATCAAGCAAGCAATGCAATGATTACAAAAGATATCGAACACGTTTAATTATTTATGACAATAACGTTTTTTGGGAATGCCACAACGGCAACTCAAGAAATTAATTCTTGCTCACTTGCGCCAATTGCAGCAGACGCTGGTGATTCATTTCTAACCGGCAAGCACAGCAAAGAAAGTAAATTGTATTTGGATGTTCTCTTGAGCACTCCTGAATTGGCACATGCAGCAAAGAGTTATCAGTTGGCAGAGAGTTTCCAAAATCCGTTATATTGAGAATTCTTCAAATAATAGGGATACTTTCATGGATCAAACAGAAAAAAATATTGCTCATTCTCAAACGCCAGGCTCAGCAAGCGCAGACGTGATTTGCCCTGCATGTGGTCATTTTGCAGGTGTCTATGAAGCCTGCCCTCGATGTGGAACTTATATACCAAAACGCATGAGTATTAAATTTTTTAAATTCTTTTCCCTTGGTCTTGCGATCATTGGCTTGATCTGTATGTATTTATGGGTCAAGAATCGTGATTTGGTGAAGATTCAAGTCAGCGATATTAAAGAAACCATGAATTTTGCTTATGTACGCATGACAGGGGAAGTAGTCCAGGATTGCAAGATTTTTTATGATGATGAGAAAGCAGAGAACAAAAAACCGAATTATTTAAATTTTTCCATCCGCGATAGTTCTGGGGAAATTCGAGTCACTGCATATCGCCATGTTGCTCAAGAACTAGTGAGTCGCTCATTATTGCCACACCTAGGCGATGTTGTGGATGTCAAGGGCCAATTGCGTGTCAAGGCAAATCAGAATTTTAGCTTGATTGTGCAAGCCTTAGATCATATCAAAGTTATTGAGCCTGCGGTAGCTCAGGTTCCGCTTGATCAGATCAGCGCAGAGCATGTTAAAAAGCAGATCAAAATCATAGCCAAGATCAAAGAAATTCAAGAGCCAGGCGCAAGCCAAACTGGCAAAACAAGGCCATATCGCGTCATGATTGAACAGAATAGAAAACAATTGCCTATGATTGTATGGCCTGATGTATACGCTGAAGTAAGCCAAGTTCTAGAATTAAAAGTAGGCGATAGCATCACTGCACGTGTGTTTGTGGATCAATATAAAGAAAAATTGCAATTGACTCTTCAAAAAGCCAGCGATGTAACCCCAAAAACCGATGTTTCCACAAAGCCAAAAGACTGGGAAAATGGCACAATGCAGGCTGGTATGGGCAAAGAGCCAACCAGCAAACCAGCAGTTTCATTGCGAAAGATTTCCACCATTAGCAAAGAAGATTTTGATGCAAAACGCGATGTGACAGTCGAAGGCGTGATCCAAAATATCAAAGATGTGCCACCAGGCAGAGTGCTCACCATCCAAGACGAAACTGGCAAAATTGATGCCCTGCTGAGTAAAGAAAGATTTACAGATCAGGCATTCTTAGATGAGCTGAAACCAAGTATAAAAGTGCAAATCAAAGGCCGTGTCCGGCAGCACAGAGACCAATGGCAATTGTCGCCTTGGAATGCAGAAGACATCGAAATCCTCACGCAAAAGCCTACAGGGTCTAGCACAGGTGCAACCATTCCATTGGGTAAGATCACAGCCCAGCATTTAGGCCAATTTGTTACAGTTCAAGCCACAGTCACCTATAAAGGCACAGTGCCACCTGGTGTCAAACTGAATCTGCAAGATGAAACTGGCACCATTGACGTGATGCTATTCAATAAAATTTTCAAAGAAGCACCTGTTGTCTGGGAAATTGAAAAACGCGGCATAGTCCGTGTCACAGGCCAGGTTGCAGAGCATAAAGGCAAGTTCCAAATCCAGCCTACCAAAGTTGACGATATTGAAATCAAAGCTGCTGCGTCATCTACACCTGTTGCACCTGTTGAAAAAGCTCCAGCATCAACAGGACAAGCAACCCAACCTCCGCCTCAGCAGACTGATCCAGCTCAAGCTACAACAAAGCCTAGTCCGACAAAGCCTCCAGAAGCTATCAGTGCTGAGGCTCAAGAAGCTATCCTTGCTATGGTACCTTTAGAAGAACGTAACCTAAAACTCGAACATTGGGATTTTGTCAATACATTGGGACCTCATTTATTAGGCAAACTGTTCCGCTTTAAAGGAGATATTGTGGCCAAAGAAGTCGTGCCTGCTGGCACCAAGCTGATCTTCAAAGATTGGTCTGGTCGCATGCCCATCCTCTTGAGGCAAGAACGCTTTGCCCAAAGCAATATTTTAAGCAAGCTCGAAATTGGCATTTCAATCCGAACTACTGGAATTTTGTCACAGCTTCAAGGCGAATTGCAGTTGTGGCCGCGTTCTGAGCTAGATGTCGAAGTCTTGGGTGCCACAAGCGCAGGTGCAGCACCTAGGCGCGATGAATCCAAAAAAGCAGAAGAAGTCAGTTTTGATACCAAAAAACCAGCAAATAGCGTGGATCAAATTGCGGCTCTTCCACAATATGCAGGCCAATTGGTCACGATCCAAGGTACTTTGATAGATATAAAACTCATTTCCGTAGGACTCAAGCTTCAACTGAAAGATGAAACTGGCAAAATCGAAGCCATGCTTCCCTTAATTCAAGTAGGGGATCTGACAGAATTACGAACTGTTTTCCCAAACAGCAAAGTACAGATCACAGGCGGGGTCACCAAATATCAACAACGCTATCAAATTGCTATCCTACGCCAAGATCAAATTGTGGTGTTAGAAAAAGCATCCGCAAATCCCAAAAAGCCTATTTCTGAAGATGCCCTGGATGTTATAGATGATCGAGAGCCATAGTTTCTTGGCATCATACGTACATTGTGTTATGTTAATCAATTTAGTTGACTGACCAGTCAATGTGAATGTTGACACGGGCATAGATCAACTAAATCCCTAGCAGCGGGCTGAATATGGCTTAAAACCTTTTCAGCCCGCCTATCTATTTAAACTTCTTTGATTCATTTTTTTTGACTTTGGCTACTCTTAAGCTCGCTAATTTCCTGCTCCAAGGCGCAAATTTTAGCCTGGTATTCTGCCATAGTCTTTTGCATTCGCTCTTTTTCATCCACTTCTTTGGGCAATCCAACCCCTCCCATCCAAAGATGCTGCCAGGTTTTCCATTGATCTAGCATTTGCTGCTTCAGCTTGAGAAAATAGTCCAGGCTACTCTGAAAGTGAATTTGAAAGAATTCCTGCAACTGATCTTGCCTCATACGAATCAATTGATGCAAGCATTCATTGGAAAAAAACTTGGACGACATTTGAAAAATAATCTGAAGCAATGTTTCTTGGGTGATGTCTTGTTGGGTGTCGTTGTCCAATACTTGAATTTGATGGCCATCTTTAATTCTTTGGGCCAATTCTTCAAGCGTAATATAGCATTTCTGTTCAGTATCATACAGACGACGATTGCTGTATTTTTTAATCAACATGGGCTTTCCTTTGGTATGCACTGCAATATGCAAACAAGCTAATTGTACTTTTGATCATTTTAGCATAATTTGTGCAATGCACAAAAGAAAATTGTTGCCTGGAATTCTAAAAACTGCAAACATACGATGAAAAACGCACGAAAGAAAATTGCTATGTCAAATTCAAAATACATCTTAATCACAGGCGGGGCTGGGTATATTGGAAGCCACGCAAATCATGAGTTAACAATGCAAGGATACTCGACCCTTGTTTTTGACAATTTAAGTACGGGATATCCAGAGCTGGCGAAATGGGGAAAATTTGTTTTAGGTGATTTAAGCAATCGGGACCACCTGCGTTTGGTATTTCGTCAATATCCAATCCAGGCTGTCATGCACTTTGCTGCGCATCTTGTTGTACCAGAGTCTGTTAGTAATCCTGAAAAATATTATTTTAATAATGTTGTCAATACATTAAACTTGCTTAGCACGATGAGAGAATTTCAAGTTCGGCATATTGTTTTTTCTTCTACAGCGGCTACATACGGAGAGCCACAATATGTACCCATAGATGAAGCTCATCCTTTAAAGCCAATCAATCCTTATGGCACGACCAAATTGACCATTGAGCGTATCTTAGAAGATTATCACAATGCGTATCAGATGCAGTATGCAGTGCTTCGCTATTTCAATGCAGCAGGGGCCTTAGCAACAGGGGAGATAGGAGAAGATCATTCCCCAGAAACGCATCTCATTCCATTAATTCTCGATGCTGTGTTAGGTCGTAGGCCCAATATCCAAATTTTTGGCAATGATTATCCCACGCCTGATGGGACTTGCATCCGGGATTATATTCATGTATGCGATTTAGCAGTTGCCCATCGTCTGGCATTAGAAAAGATTTTCACAACCAACACAAGCTATATTTTCAATTTAGGCAGTGAAACAGGCTATTCTGTGAATGAAGTCATTCAAAATGCAGCTCAAGTCACAGGCAAAGTGATTCCGACTATGCTCGCATCTCGAAGGCCAGGTGATCCTGCAAAACTGGTGAGCACCAGCAAAAAAGCCAAGCAAATTTTAGGCTGGAATCCCAGGTATGATCTCACTGGTATTTTGCAAACAGCCTGGCAATGGCATCAAAAACGTTATAGTGCAAAATGCTAACTCCAAAACAGTAAATCAAGCAAACATTAGCTCCCTTTCGCCAATTTCAGACGTTATCTGACTTCTACTTCTAGCAACGCAACACAGCAAAAGAAGTAAAATTGCCTTTGGATGTTTTCTGGGGCGCTGCTGAATTGGCATGGGCTGATTTTGTAAAGCAAAGAAATTAGCCCAAAAAACACCCGCATGATTTGCGGGTATTTTTGTTAAAACACTATTTTTCTGTTGAGTGTCACTCGGACAAAATACAGCCACATTAGGTGGCTGATGAGATATGATGTTAAAGAAATATTTCCAGAAAATGGACAAGAAAATAAAACAATCGTAATGGCCTCTATGGCACCATCAGCAATGTTTAGGAGTGGCACCAGGATTAATTTGTGGAAGGTCTTGATGATACGGAATTTTATTTTTACGGAGAATGGGTGATAATTTTCTTTACTTTTTTTTTCGTGCAAGGTATACTTAAGGTAAGTATTGTGGTTTGTATGAGCAATAACTAAAGGAGACCAGCCATGTCCAAAAAATCAAATGCAGAAGAAAAACAAGCATCCAAAAAGATGACCAAAAAAGATAAAAGCAAAACTGACAAAGCAAAAGAAGCAAAAACCACCAAAGCAAAAGAAGCAAAAACCACCAAAGCAAAAGAAGCAAAAACCACCAAAGCAAAAGAAGCAAAAATAACCAAAGCAAAAACCCCTAAAACTGCCAAAAGCAAAGCAGGAACGAAAACATTCACCACCAAAACCAGCAAAACCATCAAAGCGGCAAAAAAAGCAAGTGAAGCAAAATCGCCAAAAACGATTGCTGCAAAGCCCAAAACTGCGCCAAAGCGAAAAGCTTCTACTGTGGCAACACCCCCAAGCGCTGCGCCTAAAAAAGAAACAGGGATCAATCCAGAAGTGCCCTACCCAGACGTAACTCCAGGCGAGCCAAGTCTCGTTGTGCCAAAAACTTCTGCTGTATCAACATCCCAAAGCGTTATGCCTAAAAAAGAAACAGGGATCAATCCAGAAGCGATCATGTATTATCAAGACCTGACTCCAGGTGAGCCAAAGAAATCTCCGTTCTTTGGTACACAACTCACGCCGTATAAGCAAAACCCCAAGGTGCAAGAATACATTCAACAGCATAGCAAGGCCAATTTGTATATCAGTAAGCGGCCGGTGATTCATCGGGATAAAAAAGTCACTGGCTGGAGCGACGATGTGCCGTATATTTTATCGCGAGAATATGATGAATCGTTGCCTTCTTTTACGTTTGTGGGAAGGCAAAATATGTTTGAGATGTTAGAAGATCAGCGTGGTAGTGCACGGCACACTGCCTTGATTGGCATGCGCAAAATGGGAAAAACCACATTTTTAAAGCGATATTATGATTATTTATTTTCCACAGCGAATTATGTGATCCCATTTTTCTATTCATTCATGAATCTGGATGAAAAAAGAGGCAGCAAAAAATCTGTGATCCAGGTGGCTGAAGAAATGATGGTTGTTTTTTTAAGCCAGGCTTTAGGATTTTTAACGCAAAATTCAGAGTTAGCAAACAATATAAAGATTGATTTTTTAGCAGATTGTTTAGAAGGCCTGGACCCAGAAGCTAAAGAGAGATTTTATGAACCATTCCACAATTTTATTCAACGTTGGTATGATAAAGGGATACAATATCCTTTATACAACATGATACAACGATCTCTGGATATTCCGATAGAATTAAAAAGTCGTTTTAAACTTTCTCCAGTAATTATGCTGGACGAATACCAGGAGATCGGCCGGTCGTTTGTGGATGAAAATGGAGAGCCCTACGATTGCGTGCCCATATTGAACAAATACCACTGCAATGAAAAGCTATTTCTTGTCCTCAGTGGGTCAGGCTTAACCACACGGTTAGAAGAAGCGTTGCCGCCAGCATTTGAATATCGAATTGAGCGAATTCAGTTTGGACCATTGGAAAAGGAAGACAGCAAAGAATTGATGCGGAGAACCATGAAGGCCTTGAAGATTCAGGGATTTGATGGAATCGAAGATATTTTGTATGAATGGGTGGATGGAAACCCGTATTTCATGCGCAGTGTTTTTGCCAAAAGCTTAGTGTATGAAAAGCGTTATGGCAAAAAAAAGGACTTCAGCACGAAGGCAGGTCTGGAGCAAGCGTATGAATTTGAATGCAAGGATGTAACAGGGAAGATATATGATTTCTGGGATTGGTACCTGGTCCGGAACTGGAGAGCATATCCCACATTCATTAAATTTGGGAAAGATATTTATCGAATCCTGGAATTCTTAGTGAATCGCAAGGGAAAGGCAGCATTTTTAAAAGCGCTCCAAGATTTTATGAAGAAAGAACTAGAAGAATTAATCCCAATTTTGCTGCATTTGGAACGGATTGATTTA
>JAKLHB010000086.1 GCA_022710345.1 Planctomycetota bacterium | reverse complement strand
GGCCGCTTCTACATAAGGATTGATGGGTTATATATTGAGCATCATCATTTATAAAACGCATTGTTTTAGGGCATCTAATCTCTAATCTCTTCCTTTTCTGCCTCCCAGGTTTTTGGTGGCATTGGGATAAACGTGGAGCATGGGAGAGGCATAGCCACCGGATGGCAGATTGGGGAATGTGCAGCAGCATTCGATTTCATTGAGTGATTCGCCCATAATTTCCTGGATTCTTCGACAACCCATTGGTGAAGCATGCTTGGTGGCAATATATTTTTGGGTGATGTTGTAGTTGTAATTTTTGCAATGTTTCAGAAGGTAATGCAGGTATTTTTCTCCATCTTCACCTAACTGGCCTATGGTGTAAAGGAGAATGCATCTGGCAAAGTGTCCTAGGATGTGCTCTTGGATAGCCTGGTCATGGAGGTATTTAACTACATTGCAACCGTGAATCATTTTTTCTATATCAGTGGATGGCAGTGATGCAGGGGCTTTTTTTCCTGTTACAATGGCTTGTAATATAGATTCTGATGCCTTAAAAGCATTTTGCAGCAAATTTTGTGGATTGGTGATGATTGCGCCGGCTTTGTCGAGAAACATGGAACGACGGCCTGAATGGGGATGAATTCCAAGTGGAAGCTTGATTAAGGAGCCAAGTCGGCCATCGGAAATTGTTTCTCTTGGAAATATCTCTCGTTGCATCTTAGCTGGTGCTGGGCCTGTGTATGTGAGTATTTTTTTCCAAAATTCAGAAAGCAGAATCGCAGGGATAAAGTTTTGGGCAAAGACCCAGAGGTGGTAGCCTTTGTAGCCGCTTTCTTCAAGCAATGGTTCTATTCCAAGCTCTTGTAGGATTTTTTGGATGGCCCTGGTGTGTTGTAAAAGCGTGTCTTGATACACAGAAAGCTGACCTGGTTTTGTTTTGGCATATTCTTCGAGAGTGGCTCTATCTAAGTCTAGATCCAGGCAGGAAAAGGCTGCTTGATCATGATGTAATGGATACACGCCCAGGGTTTCTTTGCCTAAGAGATGGGTGATGATGTCAGATGGTGAAATGGGGCGATGGACTGGAGCATAACCATAGCGATTTTCGCTTTGATAGGCATGCGCAAAAGCATTGGGATTGCCACGGAAAAGGTCTAGGAAGATAGAGACAATCTTAGGCCAGCGTGGTGGAGATTCCAGGGATGGTCCGGCTTCCAGATGGCGTAAATCTTGTATTTCCATGTCTTGCATATTGGTGCCTTCTGGCTTTTCATTTTCTAAGGGTGTTGCTTCTTCGCATTGGGGCTCTTTGCTTGGATTTTGCAACAGGGCTGCTGAGGCAGTGCCTTTTCCATAATAGGCTTCCCAACGCTGTACTGCTTCGAGCTTTTCGGCTTGATTCTTGGCATTTTGGAGGCGGGCCTGGAGGCGTTCAGCGGCTTCTTTGCCTGGAAATCGGCCTGAAGGGGAAAAATGAAAGCCCAAAAAATTAAATCCATCTTGAAAAGCAAAGATGCCGCCTTTATTGGGATGAAGCTTGAGCTTGAGATGGGCCTGAAGAAAATTTTCGATCTCTTGCCGTAGAAGTTTACCTTGTGCTGAATCCTGGAGTAAAATAATGATATCATCGGAAAAGCGAATATGGCGAAAGCCTCTTTTTTCTAAGTAACGGTCAAAAGGTGCAAGGTAAAGATTGGAAAGCAAGGGTGAAAGGGGCGACCCCTGGCATATTCCTTTGATGGTTTCTCTCAGGCCGCCCTCGATCAGGCATTTATTTTTAATGGCATGAAGGACAAGACGAATGGTATCAGCGGATTCTTCTCCTAATGATCTTTTCAGAAGGCTGTGCAAAATCTCATGATCTACTGAATCGAAATAATGATGAATGTCGCATTTTAGGACATAAGGAAATTGTTTTTGGGAAAGCTCCTTTTGTAGCAGGATCGAAGCTTCCACCGCGGACCGGCCGGCGCGATAAGAATAATTGGCCGGATGCAAATACTTCTCCAATGGATTGGAAAGGATTTGGGCAATTGCCTGGTTGGTAACCCGGTCGCGTATATTCAGGACAAAAACAGTCCTGTTTTCTCTTGTTAATTCAATGCCTAGAGCGGGCTGGAATTGGTAGGTCTTGTGCATGATTTCGTAAGAAATTTGTGCTAGATGTTGCTCCAGTTGATTGGAGAATTGTTCGATGGTCACTCCATCGCTTCCTGGCCCGCTTCGATTGGCTGCAACATGCTTAAATGAGCTGTGCAGGTTTTCAATGCAAGCAATTTTCGGAAGGTACAGCATCTGGATTCTCCTTTTCCAAGAGAATTTTTTCGATTTCAACTGCATGGCTTGCGTCACCCCAGATTGCTTCGGAAAGAGCCATTGGGTCAGCCACAATATTGGGCATGGAGAGGAGGAACTCTAATTGTACCTGGCAGATTGATTTTTCCAATACTGAAAATTCTGGGATTTTATCAATGGGTTGTTCTGTCTTGGTGAGCAATCCGGATCTAAGAAGGGAATGCAGGGTATGTCGCACAGCAGATCTACTGATGCCTTCTGGTTCGCATGCTTGGATGAGTTTTTCTTGAAGCCTGGAAAATGTGTCTGAAGGCTCTAGTGGAATATTGACCAGTTTTTTCAAAATTTTATGACGGCCGCAGGGATCAGGTGGATAAAAATCTAATTTTCGAAGCACAGTACGCATTTCTTCCGGAGTTGATTTCAAGGGCTTGGAACATGTCGCAATGTCTTGGTTATCTCGTAGTGGTTTAGTGGCTTCTACAAGGTTTTCGTAGTAAATAAAAGTATCGCATGCTTTAGTGAGTTCATAAGAGGACGATTTTTTACTTCCAACACCAATCACGCATCGCTGGTACTCGTGGAGACGGTGCACAACTTCTAAGAAATCGCCATCACCGCTTGCCATGACAAAAGTAGTGATCCCAGGGCGATTGTGGATGAGTTCTATGATTTCTAGTGCAATTCTGATATCTGTTCCGTTGCGTCTGTGTGCAGCCGAAGAGTTGACTTCGGCGATTTCAAATTTGTTCTCCAATAAGTTCCGATATAGATGTGATTTTTTAGATAAGGCAGCTCCATAAGCACGACGGATGATTACCTTGCCCCATGGTTTCAAGGCATTGAGAAGCAATAGAATGACGTTGGCATTAGCATATTGGGGCAGGTTATCAATATCTAGAAAAACAGCCATCTGGCGCATGTCAGGGTAATAAACCGGCGCATCTTTCATAAGGCTTACTCCTCTCTTTTGGATAAGGAAGGAATTTCATCTTCACCTGGTAATGGGAATTGGTCAGGTTCTGATGGAAGTGATGCAACTGGGTCCATTGCCTGAGGGGTGGAAATGAGGGACACAATCGCGCGTTGTTCTTGGGACTGGATAGATTCGATGCGGCATCGGGTGATTTTTCCCATCCAGGGGCTGACCACAGAAGGCTCTTCTTGATAAGAAGCTTGGCCCACATATTCTCCGGGGAGCAGGAAATAGAGGAATTCATCGTCGTAATCCCAGAAAATGGCATCTGTTTCTTCACTGGCTTTGGGAAGCGGTTTTTTGCCAAAAATCGTATAGTAGGCTTGTTTAGCGCTTACCAATACTTTGCGTTCTGTTGGATTGATTTGGATGATGGAAACACGGATGTTGATGGGTCTTTCGGTCGTGGGACGTATGGCTTGAGAAATAGGTAAGAAGGCCTTAATTTTTCCAATTCGAACTTGGTAGCCTATGATCCTCCCTTGTTGTCCGTATGTTGGCTTCACGAGTCTGGCCATGACGGTTTCTTTGGTTTCGTAGCAACTGAGGACTCTGGTCCAGTTTGGGCCATAGAAAGGGCCTGGAAGAGCAGTGTTGATTTTGAAAATCTCGCCTTCGGCATTGAGGATCGTAAAGGTGCGTAGTCCGTGATCTTCTTCAACAGGTACAATCGTGCCTACTTTCACAATAGCTTTTGCTTCGGGAAATACCACTGCATGTTCAGGAGGTGTTGGTTGTTCTATAGGAGCATGGCTTGCTGTTGTTTTCCAAGGGACTCCAAATAGATATAGGAAAGCTTTGATGATAAAGTAGATGATTTTGAATGCCCATTTGATCAAGAAAAAGATGGCATAGAAGAAACCATACAATATTTTCCAGATACCTTGCAACAGGTATCGTACCAAGGAAAAGATAGCGTAAAAGAAACCATACAGCATTCGCCCAAAAGCATAGATGATTTTCATGGACGTTCTCCTTTTCCTTTATTTATTGCATACAAAAGACGTAAACCTTATCTTATTCGGCTTGAGCCGGCCAGGCCAATTAGGCTTTCTCATCTTTTTTGGCCGGCTATAGCGAGTGTGGGTTAGGTTGCATGACATACGGAGCAATCAAGTCGGCTTGGGATTTCGCTGACATGGTAAAGGCTCAGGGCATCGGCTTTCCATCGTTGGTCTGGGTTAATGAACCAAAATACCATATTCGGGATTGAAGCTAATTTTTCTGCTTGTGGTTCTTTCAAGGTCTCGATCACATAGAGTACAGCAAGATGGGTGATGAATGCAATGTTGTTTCCAAGTCCGGGCTGGATGGTAAGGTCCCGTGGTGAAGCAGCTTTGCTATAGGCTACGCTGGCAGGCGCGGTTTCCTGATCGCTTGGATAGCAATTGTAACAGGCTGTTTTTCCTGGAATAATTCTCCAGACTCGGCCACCTGCGGCTCTTTCCAGAAGCCCAGCGATGATGATTGGAATTTGGTGCTTATGGGCAATCCAGTTGGCAAGCCTCCTAGAGTTATCGGTATCTGTAGCAACTAGAATGACATCTGTTTTCTCGAGGATTTCCATGGTTTTATCTGGAGCCGCATTGGTGTCAAAAGTATAGGTATTGATTTTGGCAGATGGCATGATGCGGTGGATGCGTCTGGCTACGGCTGTGACTTTGTCCATGCCTAATTCAGAAAGATCGCAGGCGTGGCGGCAAAGGTTGTGAATCTGGACATGATCAGGGTCTATGAGGGTAAATTCGCCAACGCCTGCGCGGGTTAGCTCTAAAGCTGCGACTGAACCAATGCTGCCGAGTCCTAAAATCGCGACGTGTTTGTCTTTCAACAGCGAGGTTTCCAGAAGTGCGCGGTTGCGGCTAAAAATATCGCCATCTGTGGAAATGACTTCGGTCTTGATCTCGTACGATTGATCTGAGTCTTGCAGCAGGCAATGGGTTCGGATTATAGGTGGCTTCTTAGGCTTGGGGCATACAGTGACCACAAAATGGAGTCCATAAAATAGGGGCAATTCCAAACAACGGGCTGTATTGACAAGCATTGCCCTGGCTTTGCCTTGCAAAGGCTGTGCAAAAAGATGTGCGACTTTGCTTTCTGGATAAACGTCTGCAGAGAGAATCCGATAGGGCATTTTGGAAGATAACAGGGAATCCACTAGGCTTTGTTCGACTGCAAAATATTGAAAACGAATCTTGTCCATGTCCCATTCTGATATGGTGTTGTAGGAAAGTGGGATAAAGGTACTCAAACTGGGATTGGTGTAAAAGCATTGCACTTGCATTTTCTTGATGCTGTGGCCAAGATCCACGATGGAGCAAATTGGGCAAATGAATTCTGGCATGGATTCCTTGGATAAGATTTCTTGAGTTTGGGCTAAATCTTGCTTGCTCCAGTGAATATACCCATCGGGATGTTTGTGCCATTCGCCTAAATAAGAAAGATGGGGATATTTTTTGCGGACTTTGCGATAAAATGCCATATCTGGCCGGAAGCCGGATTCATTGGCAATGCTTCGAGGGCCGGCTCCTGTGATTTGGGTGATAACCAGGGCGCGGCCTGTACCATAATTGCAAACTTTGCCTAAAATAAGGCCGCCGGTTTCTGATGTGTGCTTCTCAGCCACGGCCAGCATTTTTTCTAGCGACTCTTGCACAAAGAAAATCTGGGGAATGGGGGAATTCATGCTTTTTTCTCCTCCAATGTGGGCCAGCGACCGGTTTTGCACCAAATTTCGTATGCGTGTAGCCATGCGGCTGTCCAGGCGATCACAGTGACTGCGGTGGTTTTGGAGGATTCGAATTGCTGGCCTTTTCCCTGATGATCATAGAGGCAAAGGTGCCCATCTTGAAAGCGGTGTTCTGTGGCTGGGATGAATGGCTCGATGATGTAAGATTTGATCTCGCCAAAAGGATAATCAGATGGATACACGGTTGCGGTGAGATAATCGCAGGCGCTATAGGTCTTGAGCAGGCCAGTCCAGAAAATATTGCCGGGTTGGGCAATGGTCCAGCCATGCTTTTGGAAAATGGTTTCGGCTTTTCGCATCTCAAAACCAGGAAACTGGGCGCGCATGGCACGAGTTTCAAGCGCCAGTTGGCGATGGAAAAGGGCTTGATACGTTTTTTCAGCTCCCCAATAGCGCTCTTTCATTAGCTCAATGCCTGGCTTTTCTTGGCTATGGGAATCACCTCGGACTCTCAGCTCTCCATCGCTTGTGATGACGGCTTTCCGAGTACTTTCGGTCAGAAGATCGCAAACATCCAATGGGTCTTTGGCTCTGTCGGTTCCTGTTTTTCGGTCTTCTACAGGCTGTTCTTTAAAAGGATGGAATCTATGATCCATGGTTGTTCTCCTAAAATTAGACAATCCATACATCTTCATTGAATCCAACATAGTTCCCTTGTAATTTAGCCTTGCGAAAGCATTGGTTGCATAGAGGCACCATCAAGATGCGGTCTGTAGTAAGGTCAGCTAAGCTTGCCACTTGATTGAAGATTGCCTGCGCTAATCCACAATCGCAATCCACAATAAAAACGCTCTTTTGGATATGGTAGCCGCAGTCTTTGAGGAAATTGCAGATTTCCTTTCGTTGCTTATCGTTGTGCACATCGTAACTTAGGAGGTAAAGCATACCCGCTTTCTGTAGTTATGGATCAGCCAAGCGCTTAATAACTGAACGGCATTGAGGTAAAACCCGCCGAAAGTCTTTGGCTCGCTTTTCCTTGTTGTAATTGCAGAAAAAAGCTTTGCCTTTGGCTAGTACAGTATCTCTTTGTCAAAGACCATCGTTATCAATCTGGAATTCTTAAATTGCAATTTATATGCCATGCCCAAAAACGAGGGTTTTTAAGCATTTAAGCGGAAAAAGTTCCATGTTTTTTTATGAAAATAAGCGGTTTTTTATCGCAACAGATTGAGGAATTGCAAATTGGAAAAAAATTCCGAATTTTGGAATATTTTCCACTTTTAGAGAGAAGACATTCGTTTGAAAAAACTGCTCGGATGTTGCTTTTGAATCAACTTAATTCTTAGCTATCTTGTACACCAACAATAGGTTAAAATAAAATTAGAATAAAATTGAAATTTTCCTTGACATTACATCTATTTTTTGATAGAATAATTGCAGAAATCGAAGCGATGCAGCCGTAGCTCAGTTGTTGGTCTAGAGCGCCTGACTGTGGATCAGGAGGTCATGGGTTCGACCCCCATCGGCTGTATTCAGAGATACAACCCCATTCTCTATAATGGGGTTTTTTTGTTGGAAAGGCAAAGCCTGGTGCTTTTGATACCAGGCTTTGCAGGATGCAGTGTGCCTTTGACCACGAAGACACACTGCATAGGAGAAACCAAAAATTCTATGATTACCAATAAATTAGAGAAACTCAGACTTGAAGCAGAATTTTTTCTGATCTCCGGTGATCTGGAAAGCGCATTGCAATGCTATGATAAAATTATAGAGATGGTTCAAGATCCATACATTCTGACTGCGAGGGCTAAAGTACTTGAAAATTTAGATCGGCAGCCTGAAGCATTGGAAAATTTTGAATCTGCTCTAAGGCTTACTGCACAAGATGAGATCCGGACATTAGAAATTTTGCGTTTGATTTTAGGGGTGGATCAGGATGTGAGTGGGCTGCTCAAAATCTTAGCTAAGGAAAATATCCAAAAATATCAAGCCGACTTATTCCCTCATTTTCTCCTATCTAGCCTACCTAAATCTCCCAACCTTGATAGCGCTCCCGCAAGTGATGAAGTTCCCTCTCCACCGGTTGCCAATCCTGAATTGCCAAGCAGCCTACATGAGTTAGATGAACTGAAGAAAAGATTGCTCACAGATCCAGATACAACCAAAACAGTCACAGATCATGCTCAAACTATGGTAGATGCGTCTATACCCGAGGTCGCCGAGCTTCCTAAGCCACAAGTAGATGAGAATGCACAAACTATATTGGAAATGCCTGTTACAACTGACGTTGATCCCAGTGCAAACACCATAGCGAATTTCACAAATACCGAGGATCCCAGAACAGAAGCAATGATAGCGCAAGGAGAGAGCACCCCAGATTCATTGCCTTCAGAAGATGAAAGCGGAATCAAAACTGTGATCGCCCGAAATCCTTCGCGGCCTTTGCCACCAGTTGAGGATACCAAAAATACAATAATTGAGGATACCAAAAATACAATAATTGAAAAAGAGCATATACCTGAAACAAAACCGCAGCCCATGGATGACATACCACCGCAAGCAATGCTTCATGAGACTAGTTATGACCAGGCATTTGTTAATAAAAAATTTGGGAGATACCAACTTCTGAAAAAGTTGGGCGAAGGTGGAATGGGGATTGTTTATAAAGCGCATGATCCGTCCATGGATCGAATTGTGGCCTTGAAATTATTGCGCGTGCAGAAAGAGATTGCACAACAACAAACCCAACGGTTTCTTCAAGAAGTAAAAGCAACGGCGCGATTGCAACATCCTGGAATTGTGAGTATTTTTGAATTTGATGAATATCCTCAGCCATATTTCACCATGGAATATGTCCCAGGGAAAACTTTGGCAGCTTGCATTCGAGAAGGAATCTACAAACCTAAACGTGCTGCCATAATCCTCAAAACCATTGCAGAAGCCATTGGATGTGCGCATAGAGCAGGTATTATTCATCGGGACCTGAAGCCTGGCAACATCATGATGACTCAGGATCAGAACCCCAAGGTCATGGATTTTGGTTTAGCAAAACTCGAGGGTGAAGCAGGGCTTTCCAAAACAGGTGATATCATGGGTACGCCAGCGTATATGCCACCAGAACAAGCCCAAGGCAGAAAAGTGGATCAGCGCACCGATATTTATTCACTCGGGGCGATTGGCTATGAGATGGTCACAGGCCGTCCTGTTTTTCAGGGAGATAGCGTGTTCAATATCCTCCACCAGGTGGCCAACCAAGAACCCACTCGGCCAATTCACATCAACGCCAACGTGGATGTGGAATTAGAGACTATTTTGCTCAAATGCCTGGAAAAGTCACCGTCCAAACGCTATGCAACAGCCCAAGACTTAGTGGATGACCTCACCCGATACCTTGAAAATCGGCCTATCTTAGCTAAACCACCCACTCAATGGATGCGTATTGTAAAATGGACGAAGCGCAATAAAGAAATCGCCATTGCAGGCGCGTCCCTGGTTGTCTTGATCATAGGCTGTATGATCTGGCTCTATACAGCATTGAGAACTGCGACAAATCTAAATACATTGTTTAGCATCATCAACACAGTAAGCCGATGGGATTTAAGCAAAATTAGCTATGATAAACATGCAAAACCCTTGTTCCAAGAAGCCGAAAAAGGCACACCTTGCACATATCTCTACGGCCAGTGGGGAGAATTTCTTTTTAGATATGCTCAAATCAAGCCAGTCGAAGAGCAAAAGCAATACTATCAAGAAGCAGCCCAAAAGTTTGAAATTGTTTTGTCACAAAATTCAGAAGACATTGCTTCGTTGTATTATCTGTATATTATACATACAACTTGGAATGACTATGAAAAAGCGGCAGCTTATACAGAACGCCTCTTAAAAGCAGCGCGGAATATCAATTCCCAACACAATGAATTTTATCACATCATCCGAGCGATTGATATTGGGCAAAATCCAGAGCTTCAACCATTAGATAAGCTCCAGCAGCAGATTCAGGAATACGAAGAATCTTTGAATTACAACTCTCGACTTTTCTGTGTTTACAATTCTTTAGGTTTGCTCTATTTGCAAAAAGCAAAATTGGTGCAAACTTCCGAAGAACGAGTAGAACTGCATATAAAAGCTAACCTGGCATTTGACAACTCATTACGATTGAATGTTTCTTATGCAGTTGCTCATCTCAATCGGGCTGATTTATACCTTGATATGGCCCAGAATAAACTTCCCAGTTTCAAAGCCAATATGGCCAAGAGAACTTCGAAAAGCCCGAAAAAAGATGAAATCATAGATACTTATGTTGCCCAAGCACTGCAAGCCTTGCAAGAGGCCAGTAAGTTATGTGTGCAAGGCACAGAAGATTGGAAAAGATATAACGCTCTTAGTAAACAAGCTCAAAAAATGCAGCAGGAACTATTAGAAATCCGCAGATCCGCAAGCAAATGAGGTATCTCTCCCACTGTATAGCCGCTGGCTTTTATGTATATGCGCATAACATAACACAATGAATTGCGTTATGTTATACGCTTGTTAAAAGACGCAGCTACGCTCTTATGGTTTGAGACCAATTCCTTTCTTGGTCAGCGCATCATTGTTGCATCAAGCTTTTGGAAATCGCCATGGCAGCTAATTTAGCGGTGGAGAAAGCTGCTTGAAGATTGTAGCCTCCTGTATCGCCATCTATATCTAAGACTTCACCTATAAAATATAGGCCTGGTTGCTTGAGTGATTCCATGGTTTTTGGATTAATATCAGCTAAAGCGACTCCGCCTTGAGTTACCATAGCAATTTCAAAACCGCCCAGGTCTTGAACTACCATAGAGTATTCAGTCAGTGCATGGATCAATTGCTTTCGTTGAATTTTATTGCATTGGCAACAAGGTAAATCCGTAGAAATTTTGTATTGTTCGAATAATGTGCGAATGAATTGACGTGGCAATTCCAATTCTCGTAGGCTGTTGCCAAGGGTTTTGTTACGATGAGCATCTAAAAAATCCAAAAATTCTTGATTAAATGCAGCAAAATCTTTGGCCTTAACAAAGTTGAGCTTGATTTCATCTTGAGCCCGGACATATCTGGAAAAATCTAATATACCTGGGCCTGATAACCCTTGATGGGTGAACAACACATCGCCCTGGCCTGTCTTGCATTTTTTTGCATCACGCCATAGCGAAAAAGGGATATTGGAAAAAGAAATACCTGCCAACTCAGCAAAAGGATAGTCCTGGATTAGCAGTGGCGTGAGGCCAGGACAAGGCGGCACGATTGTATGCCCCATTTCTTGCGCCCAGGAATAAGCATCTCCTGTAGAACCTGTGCTGGGATACGATTTCCCTCCTGTAGCAACCACCACAATTTTAGATTGCAATATATTGTTCTGTGTGTGTACCTTCCAATGGTCTGCGCTCCACTCTAGCTTTTGCACACGCTCCAAGCATTGAAGTTGAATCCCTTGCTTTTTAACCTCAGAGAGCAGGATGTTGAGAATATCGCGTGCTTTCATAGTGTTGGGAAAATATTTACCGTTTTCATGGACGACCAAAGAGAGATTTCTAGTTTGGAAAAAAACAATTAAGTCTTGGTTGGAAAAATGATGCAATGCTGGTTTGAGAAAACGGCCATTGGGGCCGTATTTGAGCAAAAAATCCTCGATTGTTCCTGTGTGTGTGATATTGCATTGCCCTGAGCCAGAAATCAATAATTTTTTAGCAGGGGCTTCTTGTTTTTCGAGTATGATCGTATGCTGGTGGGGCTTTTTTTGAATTTGACTTCCACAAAATAAGCCAGATGGGCCTGCACCAATAATAATACAGTCAACAACATGTAGCATAGAATGATTCCAATCCTTTTGGAAGTAAGCAAAGATGCAACAATTTTATCAAACAAGCTTGTTATTCCTCAGTCTGAGTACATTTGTTTGCACAGGATTTTGCACAATCCAGTCCAATCGAAAATGGGAATCCATGGTCTATGGAGTGCTCATCTTGATTTGGATTGCTATAGGTTCTAAATATCGTAGTCCTAAGCTAAATAAAAACAAATATCTTATGGTCAATGCAATATTGTTATGCCTTGCAGTGGCCAAAAATTTGATTTGGCCTATGGATGCTAATGTTTATGCAATCTTTAGTTTCTCTATACTATGGAGCATTGCGCAAGCAATTGGCTGCTGGGCTGTGCTGGCTTGGCAGCATCAAATGAAGTCAAGACTTTTTTGGACCACGCTTTTTGTGATGCTTGTGAGTAGTTATTCTCGCCAAACTGCAATTTTTTTACCAGCCTTGATCCTGTATACATATTGTTTAATCATGGCTGCCCGGACCCAATCGCACGTTCAAAGAGATGCTATTTATATAAAGCCTTCTCAATTATATTGGATGATGTTAATCTTAGGGTTTGTTTTTGCTGGATCCATCACTGGAGTCCTGGCATATTACCGCGAAGAACTCAACAACTGGCACCCTTTCAGCGAGGCTGAAGAATATCAGAGTACAGGATTTTCCTCTTATACCAAACTAGGGTCAAGAAATCTGCATAGCTCGGATAAGCTTGTGATGCGGTATTTTGCCCCATCAGCAAGATACTACTTACGTGGTAAAGCATTGAATTATTATGAAAATTCTCAATGGTTAATCACAGACGAACAATCAACAGCCATCCAAGGGGTTTGGGAAACAGCCAAAGTATATCATTTTTCAATCAGAGAAACGAGTGATGAAACCCTGCCTGAACTACATAAAATCATACGTTGGGAAGATAGCTTGAGCGTGATCTTTGCTCCTTTGGGTTGCAAAAAAGTGACACTGATTGGACAACGCGGTCCCATTTATGTAAATCAAGAGCAGGCTCTTTGGGGGCCATTGTATTTGTCTAGCTCAATTTTACTTGAGGTTGATTCCAAAAGTGGCTTGCAAAAGTTAGATGATCCAGCACGATACCTTCAAATCCCAGAAAAAATTAAACAGCAATTGGATCGCTTTAACCACACTATTGGTGGAATGCAGCAACCTCCAGAAGAACAAGTCAAAACATTATGCAAATATCTGCGCGAAAATTATCAATACAGCACCAAAGTGAGGCTCAATGCAGACATTGATCCTATCCTTGATTTTTTGACCCACCAAAAAGCCGGGCATTGCGAGCTTTTTGCATCTGCTTTTGTGATGCTGGCTCGGGCCAGAGGTATTGCCAGTAGGTATGTGATCGGCTACTATGCCCATGAATGGAATAGCGTTGGCAATTTTCTCAGCGTGCGTGAATGCGATGCCCATGCTTGGGCTGAAGTATTTTTTCCAAATGCAGGATGGAAAACCATAGAGCCCACACCTGGTGCAGCACTCCAGGAAACATTAGATGGGTATCGCGGATTTAAATGGTTTTGGCTGGATGCCATGCAGGAGCAAATTCGTGATTTATGGGAACAAATGTTGAATTTTATAGAACAACATATCCTCTTTTGGATTACCAGCCTCTTGGCTCTGTTGGCTTTTGCAATTTGTGCTATTTTTGCAAAATCACGATCCAAACATCATCCAAAGACAAGCCGAAAAATACATGGGATTAGCCCACAAATGAGGGAATTGGTGGATCATTTTGTGAAGATTACTCAAGTAGAACCACGTAAGCCAGCGGAAACGATGCGCGAATGGATCATACGCATTAGTCCATCCTTAAGTCCTAACTTAGCAGAATACGCACAAGCTCTTGTCCAAGAAGTTGAAAAAACATTATATCAAGAATCTCCCATCTCTCCCCATAGCTTTCAAGAATTCAAGAAAAAATGGCATAAGATCAGGTAACGTATTAGTATCATAAATGCTGATTTCCCAAAAGTTATAGGCAATGATTGAGATATAGTTCCTGGAATTTCCTAAAAAATTTATAAAACATATAAAATTATGATTGACAAAATCATTAGAACATATATTATTGATTAACAGTGATCTTTGCCACTTTTTTCTTTTATTTTTGATGGAGGTTCTTTATGAGAACTCTACTTACCATTGCAATCATGATCATGGTTTATGGAATCAGCTTTGCAGCTACGATTGAATATACATCAGACACAGCTTTTATTGCGGCTGCTGGAAGTTTGACCACCATTAATTTTGACACTCTTCCAAACAGCAGCATCACAGGAAACGAATATGTTGCTCAAGGGTTAACCTTTTTAAATAGAGATGGTTATACACTTTATAGCCGGGCTGGCGATTCATTCTGGACATCAAGACATGTTACTTCGTCCTATCCTTCCACGAATGTTTTTACTGATGCTGTTTCAGATAATTTTGATTTTATTTTGGGAACACCAATGACTCGTGCCGGCCTTTGGTTGGTCAATGTTCAAGATGCCACAGTGCAATTTTTAGCCTCTGATAATTCAGTAATTTATACCAAAGTTGTTCCTTACAATGCTTCCCATCCTAATGCTTTTGTGGGCATTATCACAGATGCCGCAATCAAACGCATTCGAATCATCGAAGCTGTGAATGATGGTGATTATGTTGGCTTTGATAATGTGATGTTCGGATGCCCGGTTCCAGAGCCTGCCAGTTTGCTGCTGATTGTTTTAGGCATTGCCTTGGGATTCTATAAACGCAATCACTAGGGACGTAGCAAGATGTGGGTATGATGCCTTCTTATGAACTCCCTATCTTAATATGCGCTGCAAGCAAAGTTTTTTGCCGCGAAGCGGTTTGGGAATAAAGCCTGGGGTTTTTAACCCCAGGTTATGTCGACTCTTATCG
>JAKLHB010000085.1 GCA_022710345.1 Planctomycetota bacterium | reverse complement strand
ATCAAGGCTAAATCAATACCAAATACCTTTTTCTGGAGCAAATACTCAATCAAAAAGGTAGGAGGAATAGAAACAATGCCAATCAAAAAGATTTTCAAAATTTGAAGCTTTGGTTCTGGTTCCCATTTGTCTTTCATATAGACAAACCATAATGTAAATGCAGCAGGTGCAAAAACAACAAAGAGATAGTACCATGACATATCGTATTGCCTTTCCATTCTAAATTCGTATAAAAATCAAGCAACCATAGAGTTGCTCTGTATGTTTGATTTCATCACAAAGCAAAGGCAAGTCAAGAAAAATATCAAAAGCGCAAATGATCTTTCATCAAAATTGATCCGATCATTTTAAGGCAGCCTTTTTCATTCTTCCAGCCAATAAAAATGCACACACCATAAGCAAGACTAAATTCGTTGGTTCTGGTACCACAGCCTGAGCAAGAACTTCAAAAGAGAGGTCTCTTCCGCTTGATGCTTCTGTAACCTGTCCTGTACTAACATTTTGAAATGCTTCTGCTCCGCCAGAATACGTTGATACACTCCCATCACGCATCCCAATTCCAAAGAGATCAGACGTATGGATACCAAAGAAATACTTTTTACCAATTGTAGTAGCCGCAGGCAACCCAAAATAAAAAGTGACCAATCCAGACGCAGTGGCACTAGCGGCCACGACGCGGGTTCTTGCTACTTCCACAGGACTGGTGGTGTTGGACAAATCAAATAAAACTAAGTCTGCTGGCCCAATGAGCTCATTCACTGCTGTATTGCCGGGTCGAGTCGGATCATTGATATAAAGCCGAACACCGACCATAAAATTATCGGTTGCAGTGAAGGTTTGTCCAAAGCCATTGCCAGCATTATCGTAGATTGCTGGTGTTGTTAAGTGATTGATTCCCAAAGCAAAAAGTATATTTGAGAATAAAATCAAAACAATCAATCCAAAAATATAATTTTTTGCCATATTGTTTTTCCTTATTGTAGTGACATACTTCTCAAGCACGATTTGCAAGAGTCGTATATTTTTATCTGTGTGAATCCTTGGTTCCTGTGTCCCTTCAGGACACGATAAGAGCCGACATAACCTGGGGTTAAAAACCCCAGGCTTTATTCCAAAACCGCTTCGCGGCAAAAAACTTTGCTTGCAGCGCATGCATATCTTATACAAGAGTTCTATTCTTCATATTTAGCGTGCATTCGACTGAGAAATGCAGGCAGTAATATAAACCCGCTTAATCATTTTAAGCGATTAAGCGGGTTTCTTTATGTTGAGAAGCGTTTAGTGACCGCTGCTCTCACCAAGTATTTTGAACTTATCGCCTGTTTCTTTTACGATTTTGCGATACCAATCTTCACCATAGCCTGGTTGCTTTACTTTTGGATTCATCTGGCCAGGCACTTTTGTTTTAATGTTGCCATCCATATACTTAAGGAAAAGATATTGATAAAGATGTTTCCATGTAGTAACCACTTGGTTGCCTGTATTCACAGAGTAATCCGTGAGGAATTGGATTCCCAGTTTAGGATCTTTTTCCATCAGCATTTGCGCTGCTGCATCCACAGCAGGGGTAAAAGCAACAAATTTATTTTCTAGGGTTTGCTGGACTTGCTCGATTTCTGGATGAATCACACTGTACCTGGTATAAGCAAAATTACTTACTTGATTGAATGCCCAGAACGCTGCGTTATCACTCCAGTCCATCATTGCCCCATTGCCACGCCTATAGGTTTCTGGCACATCAATCATGCTAGCGTACATGGGGACATATACAGAGCTTGCTGCATCATCTACACCAAACCATAGAATGCCACCAATAGCATCAGGTAGCCATGATCTGCTTTGGGTGACAAACGAAAATCCAGTTTGTTGGGTGGAAGTAGCTCGTTCATTGAAATATTCCACTCCATCCACTTTCCAATTCAAAGGTCTCCAACGATAAGGTGCTCCAAAAGGGCCGGCTCCCATATCCTTGGTCATATCAAATTCTGTGCCTTCGAGGTGATCACGCATAAACCGCATCATGTCTTGTACAGAAACTTTTCGATCCGGCTTGATCCACAAAGGCAAGCGATGCTTTAATTCATGGCCTCTTACATATTGAAGGTATTGCTCTTGATCCATTGCTGAATATACCTGGCGGAACATTGACCATACACGAACTTCACACCAGCGAGCACCTTCAAAGTTAACTGGATTGTAAGTATCTGAGAAACTGAAATTTTCATCTTTTGCATCTGCTGGATACCAGCCTTTTGCTCGTGCAAAAGAAATCACATCTTCTGAATACACGCATTCAATATCAGGTTCAAAAATCTTGTGTAGGTTTTTGGAAGAAATGGAAGTTTTTCCATCTTCTAATGGGAATGTGGTGATTCTGGCTTGATTTGCGTGTGCACAGATATACCCATCTGGAATTCGCCTGGTTACCCATACAGATCCTTTATCATTGGGTCCTTTGGCAATCACTTCAAAAATCCAGACTTCATGCTTATCGGCTACAGAAATGGATTCCCCAGTGCTGGCATAACCATGTTCTGCCATGAGTTCAGCCATGACTTTGATTGCTTCGCGAGCTGTTTTGCTTCGTTGCAGAGCAATGTACATCATACTGCCATAATCCATCAGAGCATCTGGTGGCCGTTCTTCAAGCTCAGGCCGGCCTGTGTAGGTAGTTTCACCTATGGCAACCTGGAATTCATTCATATTGCCAACTACATTGTAGGTACGAGTGGCTTGCTTGATTTTGCATAAGAACCTTCCGCTGTCCCATTCATAGACATCCATCATGGTTCCTTCTGGATATTCAGCAGCAGCCCAATGGTACAATTCGCCAAATAGTACATGAGAATCAGCAGCATAACTGATCATGGTTGACCCATCTGTGGACGCGCCTTTTGTGATTAAGAAATTGGTGCAGCACCACAGTGGAGTTCCCAGGGCAAGTAACCCACATAACACAAAGGTACAAATGATTTTCATAATCATCAAAGCCAATCCTGCATAGAGCAAGAGCAGGCTCTCCTTTACTTGTTTTTCAATGTTTTGAAGAATTTTTAAAATATCGCTTATAACGTTTTTTAGGATACTAATCCACATAGTGGTCCCAAATCCGTTATATTAAGAAAGAATATCAAAAGCTAACCGCGTGGATAGCCTTAGTTCGCGGTTAGCTATAAAATTTTATCAAAATTTTCACATCTTTGCAAATACTATTTAGATGCTTCAATAGCTTTTTGTAACATATAGCGTACCATAGGGTTGATTTCGATTTTTTCTTGTTGCAACAAAGCATCTTTTGCTTTTTTATCCATGATTTCCATCAGAGCAGCAGCACAAGCAAAGCGTATATGCTCATTGGGATCATTGAGAGAATTGGTCAACACAGGCACAGCCACTTGCTTCATGTTTACAATCCCTTGGATGACTCTTGGCAACCAACGTGGACTTTTCAAGCTTTTGAGCATATATTCGATTGCAACAGGAGATTTTGTTTGCTCCAAAGCCAATATGGCTGCTTCTTGAATTGCCTTATCTTCATTAGAAAGCAATCTGAGCAGATAAGGAATTGCTGCAACGCCAATTTTCCCAATAGATTCAGCAACTAGCTCACGATCTTTACCTTGCCATGAAGTTAAATAGCCTAAGAGGATCAGGATCGCTTTTTGTGCTTTTGGCCCAAGTTCGCCTAATGCCATGACAAATGTTGTTTTAGCCAAAGGTTTAGGATTATCTTTTAAGGCTGTGAGTATGTATGGGACAGTTGGTTCACCAATTTTTACCAAAGTCTTTCTGCATGTGTTACATACTTCGACATCAGAGCTGCCCACAATGATCTGTACGAGTTTGGGAATTGCAATTTGTCCCATTCTGCTAATGGTTTGCACAAGGGCATCTTTTACACTTTCATTAGGATGGCTCAATTTTCTGAGCAATTCATCCAGTGTGCTGGATGTTTTGCCCACAATTGGAATAAGTTGAGCCACCAGCATAGGATCATCACTATCCAATAACTTGAGTAGCGAGGGCATAGCAACTTCGCTCAGTTTATCCAACACAAAAATAGCACTTTGCTGAGCTAGCTTACTTTTTTCTTTGAGCAATTCCAATACAGGGCCAATGGAATTTGGGCCAAACTGCACTAATGTTTGCTGAACCAATTGATGGAGTTCTTCATCCTCACTCTTTTTCAAAAGTTCTATCAAAGCAGGGATCGCGGGATCAGCTTGAGGGCCGATTTGTCCCAAAGTACGGATCACTTCTTTTTGTGCAGGGCCTGTCCAATAAGTCAAATACCTTAGCATATCTTGCAATGTAGGAAAGGCTTCTGGGCCGAGATAGCCTAATGCTTGCACAAAAGTAATCCGAGCTTCTTCTTGAGGAAATTTACGAATCGCTGCCAAAACATGAGGTATGATTGTTGGTCCCATTCGGGCAAGGGCCTTTGCCACAGCGCTGCGTACAAGGAAAGATTCATCTCTTGCTGCTTCGATCAAAGCACGAATGGCATCCACTGATGCCCCGATTTCACCCAATGCAGCGGCTACTTCTTGCCGTACAATATCATTGCTATCGAGTTTCAAGGACAAAATTAAAGATGAAACTGCTGGTTGCCCTGCTTTGCCCATAGACTTAAACGCAGTGGCAATGCCTACGCGGACCATAGGCTCATCATGCAGTCGCAAAGACCGAGTCAAACGATAGGTAACACTTGAACTAGATTTTGCAATATTTCCTAGAGCTTGGGCCGCGGTTTGAATTTCCTTGGCTCCATAACTACTGAATATCCGGATTAAAGGTTCAACTGCTTCTTGAAATTCACGCACTGTGCCTTCTGTAGCAGCGGCAATTTTTCCAATTGCTTCTGCAGCAGCACGTACCACGGTTTCGTCATTTTCTTTTACCAAGCACGTAACCAATTGTGGAATTGCTGGAATCGCTTGATTGCCCATGTTGCCTATGGCATGGCATATAGACCGCCGCACCTCAGGATAGGTCTCGCGAAATTCATCGTTTTCCAATTTAAGACGTTCTCGAAACAATGGCAAGGCAATCACGGCTGCTGGGCCAGCATTCGCCAGGCAATCTGCTGCAGCAGATCGAATCAAATAGTCTCTTGTGGCTGTTCTGAACACAGAAGTTAATTCTTCCACAGCAGCTTTGGATACATCTCCCATGTTTTCCAAAGCAATTAAGCTTTGATATTGCAATTCATTGCGTCGAGTAATAAACGTCTTAATCACAGGAAAAGCCTCGCGTGCATCAGTCCCCAGCACAGCGATTGCACGCAATGCGACCTTTTGCTGCTCCATAGTACCATCTTGTAAAATTGGGATTAACTCAGGCAACGCAGCCGTTCCGAACGATTTCATGGTTTCTTCTAGCAAATTCTGCATGAGAGCCTGATGTTCTTCCATAAAAGGCAAAATATCTGGTACAATTTTGACACCCAGTTTTTTGAACAGAGTTTTGAGTACTTTTTGAACTTCTGGATCAGGATTGCTGCGTAATTGCTCCAACGCTGGCCCAACAATAGCCTTACCAAAACCTTCTAATATTTGGATGACTACGTTTCGACTGTATTCAGTGCTCAAGTCTTTAAGCACGGATAACAATGCTGCACTATTATGTTGCCCAATATTTTGCAATAAAATGCCAATATTTTGGCCTAATACAGGATTAGGATCAATCTCTCCTAGTTCCAATAATCTCGAAATCACAAAAGGAGGACTGATCTTGCTCAACTGCTGCAATTGTTCTTTAGCAATTTTTTGATCTTCGATATCCGAAGATTGCAATAATTCCAAAAATGTGCTGACTTCTTGAAGTCCTTGTGCCACTAAAAGTAATGCAATTTTATTTTTTTCTTCTAATGTGCCTATTTTTAACTGATCTCGTAGTGCTAACAGCCATTCTTCTTTAAGTTTTTGGATTTTCGTAGCTTCGGCGACTTCTTGCTTTTCATGGAAAGCAAGCTTCAGGAATGCAGATAATACAGCAGGTTGCTTAGGATCCAATTCAAAAATAAATGCAACAGCCGCCTCTGTGGTTGCTTTGTCTGGTGATTGGTCTAAAATTTCCAATAAATTGGGGATTGAGGTGATTTCTTTCTTGAGCTGCGCGATTTTGCCCAAGGGCGTGTCAGCAGGAATAGGCTCGGTAGGTTCTTGGCTGAGTATGAGTTGACCCAGAATGAGCACGAGCCACAACACCATTTTCATAAAAAATCTCCTTATTTAAGAAACAAATACCCTATTCTTATTTTGACACAAACGCAATGTGTTTTATTCAAAAAATGGAAGAGACCTTGCTACGAAAAAACTTATCTGAAAAATAGTTGCAAATTTCCTAAAATCATGTATAAATCTACCTAAATTGTTTGCTATTTGTCTTGAAATTTTGACATCAGGAGTCACACTTTTGCTTCGTACTAGACACAAAAGTGTGGTTTTTATGGGAATACAAAGCACCAAGAAAAAAGTCTTGACTAAAAGAGGTGTGATCTGGTTGGGCCAGACTTGTAACCTACGCTGCCATTTTTGTTATTTTTTGGATCGCATTAACTCGAGCAGTCATCCTGAACATGCTTTTATGTCATTAGATAAAGCAAAAAAAATTTGCTCCACACTCGTTGATTTTTACCATAACAATTCCATTGACATCCAAGGCGGCGAACCAACCATCTACCCTGGAATATATGAATTGATCACGCATTGTCGTAAGATCGGACTATTGCCGACGTTAATCACTAATGCACTTGTACTTGCAGATATTGACCGCTGCAAAAAGATCCTGGATGCAGGCATCCGAGACCTTCTTGTGAGTGTCCAAGGTTTGGGAGAGACATACGACAAAATCGTTGGTGTGCCAGGAGCTTATGAAAAACAAGCCAAAGCCTTAGAAAATTTCCAACAACTAGGCATTCCGATTCGCTTCAACTGTGTGCTTTGCAAAATGGCTTTGCCCCAGTTAAGTGATATTGCGAAGGTTGCGATCGCTAAAAATGCAAGAGTCGTGAACTTTATTGCGTTTAACCCGTTCTGCGATCAAGCATCTGGCAAGCGGTCGAGCGAAAATGTACCGCGATATAACGAAGTTACCCCTTATCTCAATGATGCTATGGATATTTTAGCACAAGCTGGTGTTGAATGCAATGTTCGTTACTTTCCATTTTGCATGGTAGCAGAACGCCATCGAAAATCGCTCTACAATTTCCAGCAATTGTCTTATGATATCCATGAATGGGATTTTGCATCTTGGTCATGGACTGGCCTAACACCCCAGAGAACAAAAGACGGCGATGTTTCCCAACCAGTCACCTTACAAGAGGCCACTGTATCCCCCATATTCCTTCCTTCAACATTGCAACACTCTGTTGGCTTAGGCCGCAGGATTGCGAATGCTTTGCCCATCATTAAAAAGCCAATTCGAGCTGTTTATCGAGGTATGCTGAACTGGTATCAGAAGAAAAAACGCGGAGATTCTTTGGACAGTTTGTACCGCCAAAACGCACGCATGCGAGCCAAAGAACATTGCAAATATGCTTATGGTGAATGCTGTGCAACTTGTGATGTGCAAAGTATTTGTGACGGATTCCATGGCGATTATGCTGAACTGTTTGGAGCCCAAGAAGCCACACCAATTAAAATTGGCAAAAAAATTGATGATCCGCAATATTATATCAAAGAACAAGCAAAAATTGTAGAGGAAGAAGATCATGGCTGGGCTTGTTGAATCTGAAAAACCCGATCCACTCCAAGATGTTCGGCTTGCTCGCTTGAAAATTCATCCACCTTTGGTCACGATCGTTGTCACGAGCTACAATTATGAAAAATACATCATCGCCTGCCTGCAATCTGTGGCCAAGCAAACTTATACCAACTGGGAATGCCTGATCGTGGATGACAACTCCAAAGATCAATCCATTCCCAAAATTCAAGAATTCCTGACTTCTCCAGAAGCACAAGGCAAATTTACCTTACTTCAGCACGAACAAAATATGGGCCAAATGGCTGCCATGAAAACCGGCATTCAACATGCCAAAGGCGTGTTCACGGTTTTACTGGATGCGGATGATTTGCTCCTCGAAGATTTTTTGCAAATTCATTTACAAGTCCATATGCAGTACGAACCTGTGGCATTCACAAGCTCCAACCAATGCCAGATCAATGAAAAAGATGAACTCATTGCTGGATGCCATGCAGATTTAAAAACCGACGATGAAGTCACCTTAGTCCGGTCAACGTTGCTGTATCATCCATTTTGGACATGGGCAACTGCCAGCTCCATGATGTTTCGCACCGTGACACTCCAGCTCATCTTGCCCAGCAACTGCGAACCTTTGCGAATATGCGCAGACAACTACCTCGCCCATTTTTCCAACCTGATCGGCAATTCTCTGCTCATTCGCAAAACCCTGGGCTGCTATCGTCGGCATGGCAATAACTTTTTTAGCACTAACCCAATTATAGGCGGCATGAAACCCACAGGCGCTCATGCCAAGCATCCCCAGCATGAGACAGTCCGTGCCATGATTTTGGCCCATCTTTTGGAACGATATACTGAATTCCATACCATTTTATGGGATAAAATTTTCATCCTGACACTGATGCGTGTGGCAAGCCCCCGCGAAATCTGGACAATCCGGAAACGAAACCCTGAATGCCTCAAGGAAAAATCACGTTTCTTTTTGTGGAAACTCGGGTTCCTCGCTTTTCTGAGTGCACGGATTGCCAAAGTAAAACGCGATGTGAGCGCAGTGCTTCAAAAACTAGGAAAACGAAACAGAGAAGTCTTGTAAATCGCACCAATAGACACTCAAGATGAAGGCTGACCTTATGAGCCAACAAATTCAACCCCAACCCAAAAGCTACTCAATCCCTCAATATTGCGCCCCAATCCCGGCTATCTCACCCAATGAGCCTAGACCACTTTGGTCTGTGATGATCTCAACACATAACCAGGCTGCTTATCTTGGCCAGGCAATCAGCAGCGTTTTAGAACAGGCACCTGGCGAAGATACCATGCAAATCGTTGTGGTGGATGATTGCTCCACACAACCTGGAATTCCAGAATTAGTGCAGCGTATCGGAGGCACGCGCGTCCAATTTTTTCAACAGCCAAAGAATGTTGGCCATATCCAAAATTTCACAACTTGCTTGACTCAAGCAAAAGGCCATTGGATCCATTTATTGCATGGTGATGACTGCGTGCGGCCTGGATTTTATGCCAGGATGCAGGCACTTTTGCAACGCCCTGAAAAACCAGGCGCTGCATTTTGCCGCAGCATCATCATGGATCAAGATGGCCATTGGCAAAGCATTGAACCATTGGAACAGCGCGAAAATGGAATTCTGCAAGATTGGCTATCTCGTATAGCCGTGTATAACCATATCCGCACCCCCGCTATGGTGGTCTGTCGGGAAGTCTATGAGACCCTCGGTAGTTTTGATGCACGCCTTTCCTATACCGAAGATTGGGAGATGTGGGTCCGTATTGCAGCCCACTATCCAGTGGCCTATGAAGTAGAGCCATTGGCTCTGTATCGCAAGCATTCTGCCTCAAGCACAACCCGACACCAAAAAAAAGGTGAAAATCTCAAAGACTTAAAACGAGCGATCCAAGCCATCCAACAACATTTACCAACAGACGCACGCGCTCGATTAGCAAAACGTGCTTTGCAACACCAAGTTTCTGGAACACTCTACGATGCTAAAGTTTGCCTGGATCAAGGTGATGCCCAAGCAGCACTTTGTCAAATTCGAGAAGCCCTACGCTGCTGCACTTTTTCGCTTGAAATTGTGGCAAAACTGCTCATCCTTTTCATCAAGCTCGTATTTTTTAGGATCAAAAAAAACGATAAATAATAGGAGGATTTGATCCTTGCAGGGACAACGTTTGTATAACCACTATCAACGGTTTGAACCTTCCCATGGTTGGGTGCCTTTACGCTTACGCGAGCTATGGGAATACCGAGAATTATTTTATTTTTTAACCTGGCGCGATATCAAAGTACGTTATAAACAAACACTGTTAGGCTCAGCATGGTCTATCATCCAACCATTCATGACTATGGTCGTGTTTAGCATCTTTTTAGGGCACCTCTCCAAGATTCCATCCGATGGAATTCCTTACCCAATCTTTACATACGCAGCTTTGGTGCCATGGACTGTGCTAGCGAAAAGCCTGGGCCGTTCTTCGAATAGCTTAATTGACAATTCGCACTTAATTAAAAAAGTTTATTTTCCACGCATGATTATCCCAATCACAAGCATTCTAGCCAATGTGATTGATTTTATTTTAGCTTTTATTGTCCTATTATTTATGATGCTCTATTTTCAAATTGCACCTACACAAAATGTAATTTGGTTGCCTTTTCTATTCTTACTTGCCTTGGTGACATCAGCCGGTGTTGTTTTCTGGCTTTCTGCCCTCAATGTTCGATACAGAGATGTGGCCTACACAACCCAATTCCTGACACAATTGTGGCTTTTTGCGACACCCATCGCATACCCTAGCAGTGTTATCCCCGAAGATTGGAGAGCATGCTACGCCATCAATCCTATGGTCGGTGTCGTCGAAGGATTTCGCTGGGCATTGCTCAAGACAGATACAGCCCCAGGGCCGATGATCTTTGTATCCGCTTTAGTGGCGGTCTTGCTTTTGCTCACCGGAGCATTCTATTTCCGCTCCGTTGAAAAGACATTTGCAGATGTTGTGTAGCAATAGGTGAAAATTCTATGAATGATATTGCAATTCGTGTAGAAAAATTAGGCAAAAAATATCGCATTGGGTCTCGTCACTTGCGAAAGGCTGATCCTATCGCAGCCTCACAAACACCTGTTGTCCGACTCTGGTCAAAGATACGCCCATCTTGGCTAGCCCCTGCTCAAACAATCTGGGCTTTGCGTGACATTTCATTTGAAATCAAACAAGCCGATATCGTGGGCATCATTGGTGGCAATGGAGCTGGCAAAAGCACACTGCTCAAGATCCTATCTCATGTCACAGAGCCTACAGAAGGCGTGGCAGAAATTTTTGGCCGTGTTGGATCCTTGCTTGAAATTGGCATTGGCTTTCATCCTGAATTGACAGGCCGTGAGAATATCTATTTGAACGGCGCAATTTTAGGCATGAAAAAAAAAGAAATCGAGCAAAAATTTGATGCTATTGTTGATTTTGCAGAAGTCGGACAATTCATAGACACAGCTCTGAAATATTATTCCAGCGGCATGTACCTCAGACTTGCGTTTGCTGTTGCTGTGCATTTGAATTTAGACATCTTGCTGGTGGATGAAATCCTAGCCGTGGGAGACATCAATTTTCAACAAAAATGCATTCATGCTATGGAAAAAATGTCTCAGGATGGCTGCACTGTATTGCTGGTTTCCCACAACATGCGTGTGATCGAAACGTTAGCCAATCATTGTCTATACATGAAACATGAACAACCAGCCCAATATGGCGATGTTCTGCCAATCTTGCAACAATATCAAAAAGACATTGCGCAAGATGTTTTGCTTGAAGATTTACCAGCAGAATTTGCTTTGAATATTGCCAAACCCAAAGTAAATATCACGGAACTTCAATTCCACAGCCTGATGCAAACCTTATGCAATCCCGAGGATACAGAACTAAACCAATTCCCTACTGCACCTGCATGGTCATCCTTGGAAAAAGAGCATCCCCAACCTGCATCCATTACATTTGAATTACAATCTGACGAAGATATTGCTGAAGCCGTGATATGCATCAATTTTTGCAAAGACAAAATTGTAATAGCTCGCAATTCCAGTGACCACAGCATTCACAAAATCACTTTGACAAAAGGCCAAAGACTGCATTGCAAGGTTGCCTACAATGCTTTGCCTTTGGTCCCAGGCGAATATATTGTCATTGTGTTTCTTCTCCCCAGCCGCACTGCTCGCCCTTCTGAAGCAATCAGCAAACTGCGCAGCGTGAAAGCTGTGCTGCATGGTAATCGCACAAGAGGCGGATATGTGGTACTAGAAGAAACCTGGAAAATCGAACCATTGTCAGTCTAAAAAAAGGAGTTAGTGATGAAAGCATTCTTTCGATTTTATGGGCCATTGAATGATTTTTTACCCGATGAACAACAACAGCAATATTTCAGCCACACATTTACAGAAAATGCCTCGATCAAAGATATGATCGAATCTTTGGGCATTCCACATCCTGAAATTGATGTGGTGTTGGTGCATGGCGATTCTGTGGATTTTCATTATTTAGTCCAGGACCAGGACCAAATCACCGTGTATCCTCCGATGAAAGAACTGGTCAATCCTAATTTCATCCACTTACATCCTGGCATTCCCGACCCTTTAAAATTTGTCCTAGATGTGCATTTAGGAAAATTGGCTCACTATCTCCGTATGTTGGGATTTGATGCATGGTATGCCAACAATGCAGAAGACAAAGCATTGGCCGAGATTTCCCAACAAGAAAAACGCATCCTTCTCACACGTGATACCTTGCTTTTAAAACGCAATGCAGTTGTGTATGGCTATTATGTCCGTAGCACTGACCCAATGGAGCAAATGCGAGAAATGTGGGATCAATTTAGCCTAGAACCTTTGATCCAGCCTTTTACCAGATGTATGCTCTGCAATGGCCAATTAGCCAAAGTCCCCAAAGAAAAAATTATACAACGACTTCCAGAAAAAGTAAAAGCAAACTTTGAAGAATTCTACCTTTGCACACAATGTGATCATCTCTATTGGCCAGGCACACACTATGAAAATATGAAAAAACATATTGCACAATGGGCTGAACATTCCACTGAGGCATCTGAATGGATCGAAATGATATAATTTGCTTGAACACGCAGTATTCCACAACACGCAATCTCATCAAAAGCACAGATGCAAACCAACCCAACTGGCCATCCACATCAGGCGGACTACGCAAGCAAGGCTATACAAAAACAAATTTGCCGAACTTGCCATTGGTGACTGTGGTCACTAGCACAGACGCAAACCAACCCAATTGGCCATCCACATCAGGCGGACTACGCAAGCAAGGCTATACAAAAACAAATTTGCCGAACTTGCCATTGGTGACTGTGGTCACTGTAGTCCGCAATGATGCGGAGAACTTAGCCACAACCATTGCCAATATCCTCAACCAAACTTATGCTAATGTAGAATATTTGATCATTGATGGAGCCTCAGAAGCACCAACTTTAAGTGTACTCCAAACTTATGATGCTATGCTCGATTACTGGATCAGTGAGCCTGACAAAGGCATCTATGATGCCATGAACAAAGGACTCAGGCTTGCACGTGGAGAATGGATCCAGTTTATGAATGCAGGCGATCAATTTTGGAACAATGAGACCATAGCCCAGGTATTCAATTTTCAAGCATCGTGGGCCAACAACCTAGATCATGCTGATTTTATCTATGGCGATTGCATGATTGCGTATGAAGGATTTTCCAGGCATAAAAAAGCCTTGCCCATCCAAAAAATTTGGAAAGGCATGGTAAGCCCACATCAAACTTTTTTTGTACGCACTTCCCTCCATCGCCAATATCCTTTTCAGAGCAAGACCATTGGCGCTGAATTCAGCCTGTTCTATCAAGGATATGTGGAAAAAAAATGCTTCTTGCAACTCCCTTTCACCATTGCCAGATATCGAGCAGGCGGAGTTTCTGACATTCGCCGTACCATTGTGCTCCGCGAGTTCTGGCGTGTGGTCAAATTGTATGGAGTCCACCATGCCTGGCTCGCTGATTTATACTACGCTTTTCTGCTCCTGATGTGCCCCATTCGCCAATGGCTCAAGCAATGCCTGCCAAAATCCTTTGTACAATGGCTGATCCAGCAAAAAAAGCATTGAGGCATTGTGGAAAAGTTGATGCATCATTCCCTGCCAAAATCCTTTATACAATGGCTGATCCAGCAAGAAAACATTGAGGCATTGTGGAAAAGTTGATGCATCATTCGACCAATCCAATAGCGCGAGAAATAATTCTATGAATGTAGCTTTGCAAACACCTGATTCTGCCTGGGATGTCGAAGCCATACGCTCGGATTTCCCCATACTGGCCCAATCTTTTGCTGATCCAGAACGT
This sequence comes from Planctomycetota bacterium, assembly GCA_022710345.1. GTDB lineage: Bacteria > Planctomycetota > Uabimicrobiia > Uabimicrobiales > JABWCH01 > JAKLHB01. The sequence goes on along the minus strand of JAKLHB010000085.1, from coordinate 627 downwards.
GGAACAATTCCATTAATCTATCTGGATAATGCAGCAACCACCCAAAAACCAAAATCTGTGATCGCTGCCATCCATCAATTTTATACCCAAGAAAATGCAAACATCCACAGATCTGTCCATCGTCTAGGAGAACTCGCAACACACCATTACGAAGCAAGCCGCATACGCATTGCCTCCTGGATCCATGCCCCAGCATCACAGATTATTTTTACCAAAGGCACAACCGAAGCCATCAATCTAGCCGCATACGCATGGGCAAGGAAATGCCTGCACCCTGGGCAAATCATTGCTTTGACTGAATCAGAGCATCACAGCAACTTAGTCCCCTGGCAAATCCTAGCCAAAGAAAAAGACCTGCAATTACGGTTTATCCCATTTTTTAGCAATGGCACTTTGGATGTAGCTTGGTTTGAGAATTTATTGGCACACGAACCTGTTGGATTATTGGCCATGGCACATGCATCCAATGTGTTTGGCACGATTCATCCAGTCGAAAACTTCATTCGCCTGGCACATCAGGCAGGAGTCCCCGTGCTTTTGGATGCAGCACAAAGTATACCCCATTTTTCAATTCGGATGGATGAATTAGATTGCGATTTTTTTGCTTTCTCCGGACATAAAATGCTA
>JAKLHB010000084.1 GCA_022710345.1 Planctomycetota bacterium | reverse complement strand
ATGTTTGCCGCCGCTTAGAAGCTAAATTCGTGAAGCTTTGCCACCGTTCTGGGCATGACTCCAAATCTTTTACACCACACTTAGAGCTTTGTGGGAGCAATCCGTACCATAACAGGCTTGGAGAGCGGAACTTACTATGCGGACAAGTCCCTTGTTTTCATTCTATGGATAGAATAATTTTAGATTTTTTACATTCTATTGGAACGGATGCAACGAGATATGGGAAATGATGTCTTCTGATGAACTCCCAATTGGAAGCCCTATCTTAAATCCCATAGCAAGTTCAGGGAGACCAACCGCTTCGGCGAACCCGCAGGTAACTGCTCATTGGTGCAGCAATGAGATAAGTATAAGTCTGCACAACTTATACTTAAATTTATAAAAATGTGGAATCAGACATGAAAAACAAAAACTACATGTTCTTGTTTTCATGTACTGAGCAAAGACGGATAATAAGTTTAGTGAGCCTCACCGTCTTCGACGGATTGGCAGATGACTGCCCATTGGTGCAGCAATGGTTAAGTATGAAGCCCTGCATAACTCATACTTTTTTATTTCTCATACAGCCCATCAGTTGCTCTATTTTTTCAACTGGCAACTTGGGTAAGCGAATATGTCGCTAGTTCTTTTGAAATAGCCACTTGAGCAAGGTAAATTATGTTCACCACTTTAAACCCTGTTAGCATTCTCAGCGGAAAAGGTGGAGTCGGTAAGACATTTTTTGCCATGAATTTAGCAAAATTTATGGCAATGCGAAAGAATAAAGTTTTGTTGGTTGATATGGATTGGGCATTTGCCGGACTAACCCAATTTTTGCTTCGCCATAACCCTCAGCTTAGCCCGATCATTCAATCTACACAACGTTTTCTGGATTTGTTAACTACATCAATTCCAAGCCGCGAAGCATTGAGTACTCTGATTTCACAAAGCCATCAAATCACAGCTAATATTCCAGATTTTCCAAGCTATTTGGCAGAATATTTGGGAATTCTTCCCCATGTTATGCAGGCAGAATGCCCAAGTGTTCCTAATCCTCGCAATACAATTACACTAAGCAGCAATTTTATTAAATTTTTGGTAGGCGTGCAGCAACTGGGCTATAATTATATCATTTTTGACACAGATGCTAGTCCTGTATCAACTACAATTCAAAGCGCTATTTTTTCAAACACATTGATTTTTATTGCCGAATCGGATACTCTGTCTTCCCAGGCTACTAATCAATTGAAAAATTGGATATTGCAAGAAGAAGCTGGTACCATTCGAGCAATTGAAAAAATCATGGAAACCAACATAGAGTGGCAGCCTTTTTTGAAGCAATGGTATCGCGCGATTCGCATGGAACGAAAACTGACTATTTGGATTGCAAATTGCGTGAGTGCGATGAGCAAAAAATTCAATCCATTATCGAAGCGTTGGGAAATTCCTTGGGAAGAAACAGTTGCAGCCGCGTATGACCAAGGCTCTACCTTAATTGATAATGATATAATCACTGCAGATGGCATAGCAATTTCTAAAATCAATAGCCATTATCTCTACTGTCTGCTCAAAATCTACCAATACATCGCAGAGCGATATAATGACTCTACCGAGGATTTATATATCCTAGAAGAAAATCGAGACCAAATTCTCCAACAATTGGCTGTTGTTTCTAATGAAGAAGATACAAAAGAAATTGAGGGACAAAGTAGCAAAATTTCATCCGAACTCCAGCAGCAATATCAGCAGTTTGTGGCTCAACACGAAAAATTAAAGGAAGAACATCAAGAGCTCATCCTGCAATATGAACAATTGAAGCAAGCTCACCAGGCATTCATCCAATCCAACGAACAGCATTCATGCTCTGAAAAGGGAGTCAACCAAGAAAGAGATCGCTTGCAAAAAGAAAGAGATTCTGTGCTTCAAGCATTTCAAGGATTGGAACAAAAATACGATACTTTGCAACTGGAATATCAAAAATTACAAACAGAATGTAAAAAAATACAAAATGACTATGCTAAGCTTCAGCAAGAGCATCGTCAAAAGACTTTATCATATATAGATTTACAGCATGAATGCGACCGCTTAACAAGTGCAATCAATGCATGGATAAGTACCTTAACAGAATTAAGGCAAAAAAATACTAACAAAGCAATCAATGATGTACTCAGCGAATTTGAACCCTTAATCCATTAAGAAAAGATTCCTGACTGGAGTTTGAAAATACTTATCCTAAGAATGAATGATTTATAAAGGATTGCTATCTATGGATTTATGGGAAGTACGACATTTCGACGATGATGACATTCATACCATTAAAATATGTCTTAAGCAAGACTTTCTCTCCACAGAGAGACTTCAAAGTTTGCTCCAAGAAAATACGGATAAACAATTGATGTATGTACTTGCTGATAATCGCGTTTTAACACAAGAACAATTGAGCCAATTACTGGACTTGCGTAAGAAAAGTGTCCTATGCCCAACTTGCCAAGCCCTTAACTTTGTTAAGACCAAAGATAGCTACCTATTTTGTGATGAATGCCATCAATTTGTTCATCTTAGGCAACTACTTGAAAAAGATAAAGCCTCTACCACATCCAATTTGCAAAGATATGGTAATTATCGAATCTTGGGAGAAATTGGGCAAGGCAGCATGGGCATTGTATATAAAGCACTGCACATTAAGCTAGAACGTCATGCTGCAGTCAAAGTGCTTAAGTCAAATATGAGCAATCCCAATTTGCTAGCTTATTTTATGCGCGAAGCTAGGTCTGCTGCCTCTCTCCAACATCCGAATATTGTCGCCATCTATGATGTGGATGAAGTGCATGGCCAACCTTATATTGCTATGGAATATGTGGAAGGCAAACGATTAGGTGAGTTGATCAGCACTACACAATCAGAACGCAATACTTTTTCATTGCAAGACAAAATTAAAATTGTGATTCAAATCGCACACGGCTTGCAGCATGCACACGAAAAGAAAATTATCCATCGAGATATAAAACCTGACAACATCATGATCACACGCGATTTTCAAGTCAAAATCACAGATTTTGGTCTAGCAAAAGAAATTCAACAAGCCACTGCAAGCACGAATAGCAATCAGTTGATGGGAACTCCGCTGTATATGTCTCCCGAGCAAATCGAAGGCAACTTGCCTTTGAACGCTAGCACAGACATTTATTCATTGGGCGTGGTTTTTTACGAAATGCTCACAGGCCGGCCACCTTTCTATCATTCTTCTTTAGCACCATTGTTCCAAAAAATTCTTCATGATACTCCCATCCGGCCAAGGGAAATCAGGCCTGATATTCCAGTATTGATTGACAATATTTGCCTCAATGCATTGGCCAAAGACCCGCAGGCAAGATTCCATTCTGCTGAAGAGATGGCGCAAGCGCTAGAAAATGCATTAGCCGTATTGCAGCAAGGGCTTACTCCTAGACAAGGCATGCTCAAACCACCTGTTAGTGATCCACCAGGAATGCTTTCCAAGGATCCAATAATGGCAGGTACACCTTCTAAGCCAGGTTCAAAGCCAGATACTACAGCAGGACCAATACAGGCACCTAGCGTAGAGGTACCCAGCGTAGAGCAGCCTACTTCGCCTAGCGTGCAAGGGCAGCCGCCTGCTTTAAGCGTACAACCGCCTATACCAATACAGCCAGTAATCAACAAACACCCATTTGGTGGGCTTGTGGAGCCACCGATTCCTGTAGAGCCGCCACGTCCTCTCCCTGTAAAAGTGCCATTTCAACCACCAAATGCATCTGTGAAGCCAGTGCCAGAACCTATTGTAAAGCCAGTGCCAGAACCTATTGTAAAGCCAGTGCCAGAACCTATGGTAAAGCCAGTGCCAGAACCTATGGCAAAGCCAGCGCCAGAACCTATGGTGAAGCCAGTGCCAGAGCTTATTGCAAAGCCAGTGCCAGAGCCTATGGTGAAGCCAGCGCCTCCTGTTATGAAGCACGTGCAACCACCAGTGCAAGTTCCTCAACCTGTGCCACCCAATATTGGGCCTTCCAGAGGAACATCTGATTTAAAAAAGCCAGAGGATAGAAGATCCATTTTTCCACCTATAGGAAAAACAATGAGATCTGTTCCTCCAAATGGAAGGCAACAAGGGGCCTCAAGCGAGGCCCCAGGAAACGGTACAACAGCAAAAGAATTTCAAGCAGCCGTTACAGAATCCAAAGAGCATGATTCTGATGGATGGACTGCTGTGGATCTTGTACTTTGGGGTTTATCTGTACTCGCTATTTTGTATTTTTGTTATCATTATCTTTTGTAATCCATTGTTTAGTTTATTAAGAAAGGGCTAATTATGAAAATTTGTTGTTTTGTAATTTTAGCTTTGGTTTTAGTAAGCTGGAGTTTGGGACAAGAAACACCTGCTTGGAAAAAACGCATTGAAGATATCAAAGCATACGCTGCTGCAAACATGACGCAGGAACAAAAAAGCAATTTTGCAACCTTGAAAAAAGACCTAGAAGCAATCTTGGCAAAATCCGAAGTGACACCTGAACAAAAGCAAAAATTGTTGGAAGACCTTCTGAAATGCTTGAGCACTGCAACAAAACCAGACAAAGCCCAAGTCGAAAAACTGCTCATGGATTTGCTCAAAGTATGCTCTGATAAAAAAATCAGCACTAGCGAAATCATGCTCATTACTCAAGATATCCAGGCTGTGCTGGTTAGCGCGAATATCTCTGAAGCAGATGCAAACGCATTGATCAAAGATGTTCAAGCTATCCTCAAAGCGTCCAATGTCACCAAAGCAGATATTGACAAAATCGTTGCGGATATCAAGGCCATCATTAAAACTGCACAAGCAAACGCAACAAAACCAAGCTAGACAAAACAGCCGAACAATTTATTGCTTTGATTTATGATTGAAAAGGACTGCTTGGCTAAGCCAAGCAATCCTTTTCTCAAGATTTTAAGTGCAACAATTCTTTCCAAATTCTAAGTATTTATAAAGATTGAGGCCGCACTTCCTTTCTAGCAAAGGCTAGCTTTTCTGTGCGGATTTTTATGAAGATTTGTATTTTCTTAGTTTTAGCTTTGTTTCTGATGAGCATGACTTTGGCTCAAGAAACACCTGCTTGGAAAAAACGTATAGAAGAAGCTAAAAAAACTGCTACCGAGAAAATGACACAAAAACAGAAAGATAATTTTGCACGATTGACAAAAGATTTGGAAACTATTAAGGGAAAATCTGAGGTTACTCCGGAACAAAAACAAAAATTAGTAAAAGACCTCGTCAAATGCTTGAGCGGCGCTAAAAAGCCAGAAAAAGCCAAAGTAGAAAAACTATTGACTGATTTGCTCAAGATATGCTCTGATAAAAAAATCGAACCTGCTGAAATCATCAGCATCACCAAAGACATCCAAGCGGTGTTGGTGAGCGCAAAAATTTCTGAAGAAGACGCTACTGCCTTGATCACGGATGTGAAAACAATTCTTGAAGCATCTAATGTGACCAAAGAAGATGTGGATATGATTATTGCAGATATCAAAGCTATCATTGAAACTGCCAAAGAAAAAGCATCTAAAAGAGAACGAAAAATTTTGAAGCCAAAAGAATCCTAGAATTTTAAGATTAATTTTGGACAAGCGGGAAGATGCATGATCTTCCCGCTTTTTTATACTTTTAATATCCCCAAGTAGGTTTAATTATGTTGTGGAACTAGCCACGGCACTGGAACAAAACAAATGTTTTGTTTCCAGGTGGAGAATATATTGAATGGAACGATTGCAAAAGATTTTAGCCGCAGCAGGAATTGGATCCAGGCGGCAATGTGAACAACTGATTCTACAAGGTCGTGTTAGTGTTGATGGTCAAATCATTCGTACGTTAGGCAGCAAAGCTGATCCAGGCACACAAAAAATTTGTTGCGATGGAGAATTAGTACGTATAGAAAAAAAATGCTGCTATCTTTTTTATAAACCAAGGCATTGCTTATGTACCAATGCTCCAAGCAACCAAAGCAGGGTCATTGATTTTTTTGCTTCAGTTTCTGCTCGATTATTTACGATAGGACGGCTGGAAAACGAGTCAGAAGGTGTCCTTTTAGTGACCAATGATGGGGATTTAGCACAAAAGCTTGTTCATCCTAAGTATCGAATTCTGAAAGTTTATCGTATTACAGTCCGTGGGCGTATGACACCTACTCAAACAGAAACCCTACGACAAGGGCTTTGGACTGGCTCTGGCAAAATTCGGCCAGAACACGTCCATGTTATTAAATCTACGGAAGGATCTACTGTATTAGAAATTAGTTTTTTCGAAGGACGAAATTTAGAAATTCATCGCCTATTCACAAAACTCGGACATCCTGTGAGCCATATTATGAGGATCCAATTTGGCCCATTTAAGCTAGAAAACCTTAAGCCAGGCCAATATCGCATGATTTCAGAGGAAGAATTGCAACAGATATTTGAAAAAAAATAGTTCTATCCAAATTGGAGGACACAGCCTTGCTAGATCATAAGCAAGGGCTATGTGCAATTTTATGAAAATTGTATTGTTTCTTTGTTTCATCATAGCAGCCCTTATCTCATGCAATGCTCCTGTCCAAGAAACCGAGCAACCTGTAGTTTCCCAAGAGACAAAAGACCAAAAACCACCTCTGCTGATTAGCATAACACCTCAATCTGGATCTAAAATTGCAGATACGCCTAGAAGTTCCATTGAAATCGTAGGCATATTAAAAGACGAAAGCTCAATTACAGGTACGCTAGAAGATACACCTTTGCGATTCATTCCAAAGGATGGGGTATATCATTTCAATTGCAATATGACTTTGGTCCCTGGAGAAAATATCTTTCTGCTCAAAGTACAAGATGCTCATGGCAATTTATTGCAGAAAGAAATCACATATCTCAATGGTGAAGCGCCTCGGCTTATTTTGCAGCCCGAACGCCAGCAGTTGCCACCAGGCGGCCATACTTTTTTTGAAGTGTTTTTGGAAAAAGAAGGGCAACGCCAGCCTTTATCGTTCAATGAAATTGAAATTCAGTCTCAACAAGGATATTTCCAAGGTCCTAAGTATCAAGCACCCACAGAAAGCGGCAGTGATATAGTGTCGGCTTACTATCGCCCAGAAAATGCAAAAGGCAGAATTCGCATTTACATTCGCAAAAGCAGTATGGAAATCAACATTAAAGGCTCCAATGAAATATTCTTAGGAAATCAGGCGAAGTTCAATATTCAAATTGTCAATGGAGGCGAATTAGAATCATTGAGAAATCGAGTTTCTATTAAATTACCTAAAACTTGCGAATTTGTCTCTGCAGAACAGCAAGGCGAATACCTTGCTCCTATTCGAGAGATTTATTGGAATTTCGCTACACTTGGCCCAGGGGTGCAAGAAAATTTGCAATGCATGATCCAAGCAGCAGAAATTGGCGAAGATAAACTAATATGCACAGTAGAAGCAGCGAAAGAAAAAATTGCTGAAACAAGCATCCCAATCTCTGTGATTGGCGGATTTACAATTGAGCATAAAAGTGATTTTACTACGATCCCCGTAGATAAAGATGTCACGATCCAATTCACATTGAATGGTAGGCTTCCTGTGCAAAATCTTCAATTAGCCTATCGCTTTGATGCTGAAAAAATTGTATTTGTACAAGCTGCGGGAAATGATGCTCAAGGAAATAAACTGCAATTTTTGGTATCTGGTGACATTATTCAAATTTCTCCCAAACTTGCATTGGCTAGTCAAGCCACCATTTCTGCAAAACTCCAATTTAAGGCAAGAAGAATTGGCACGATCACAAACGTGCTAGAATGTTCATACAATTTGAAAGATGGAACCTCCCAAAGTATCCAAGATTCAATCACACTCTATGCAGAGTAGCTTCCTGGCCATGGAAACAAAAGCGAATTGTATATGGCAAGAAATAGCAGAACAAGAGCATATACTTTACATTCGTCAGGATAAATTTCATTTTTTTCAAGCTATGGGATTGATTTCTGTAGAAAAGATTCTTTCTTTTTCTAATGAGACCACAAAACAAAATCGTCGCAAAGATCGTGATATGACTATTGTTGTAAGCTTTGGAATTAACTTTTATATCAAACGCTGTCAATATCTAAGGGGTTGGAATTATGTAAAAGCCCGGCTCTTTCCAAAAAGTTTTCAAAGCCCTGCAGCATTAGAAGTTAAAAATTATAAAATTTTAGAAAAACTTAATATACCAACAGCCATAACCGTGGCCTGGGGGGAAAAGCGCTGCCATGGCAGAGTACTTGCATGCTTTATTATCACAGAAGAACTTCAAGGAACTCCCCTCCAAGATTATTTGCAAAAATGTTCTGACCAGGAAAAACAGAAAATTGGCCAATCCATAGCGCAGGTTATGCACCAAATTCATAGCGCAAACTTATACTATGCAGATCTGAAAGCTAAGCATTTGTATTGCCAGACCAATGGAACTCTTGCACTTCTCGACGTAGCACGTGTTTTGCCAATTCCATTCTGGCGTAGTCAATTGGATGTTTATGCAGAAGAATTAGCCAACTTACATCAAAGTTTGTCTCTTGCTTTGATTGCCTTCCCAGAACGCTTCCAGTTTTTAATGCTGTTTAGAGAAAAACAAGATTGTCAGAATGTTCCTTCCGAGCGCAAATTACTTTCTAAAATCATTGCTAAATTGCGCTGGAAAGCCTTTTCTAAAAAATGGCGTAAACGATTGCGAAAACTGTTGAGGATGGACGATCTGTAATCCAATCATTTTTCATTGATTGAACGCTTTTGGAGAGAACAACCCAAAAAACATTGCTGCATTTCGCCCATTACAGTGGATGCTGTAACTAGTTGTCAATTGCCATAGTGGGTTTCCAAAATCCATTATATTGTTTTTTTGAGATTGAAAATCTCGCTAATTTTATTTTTTTTCTTAAAAATTGCTTGACAAACGCAAAAAGAATTGCTATAATATTGGGCAATCCTGTTGGGGGATTAGCTCAACTGGGAGAGCGTTTGGCTGGCAGCCAAAAGGTCGAGGGTTCAAATCCCTTATCCTCCACCACAAAAAGCCACCTTATTTAAGGTGGCTTTTTTCGTTTGAAGATCAACTTACATTGTTTTAATGAGCATTCCTTGAGGACTACGGAATCGAATCTTGAGGACTACGGAATCGAATGTTGTACCACTCCGATCTCACTGATGGCGATTTGCGCTTTTTCAGTAGATGCTGTTTTTTGCAACACGATTTGAATCGAACCAGTGTGTTTGGTTCCATCTAAATAACCTTGGGAATTCCACCAAATTTCCGATGGGGTAGAAGCTAGCATCACAAGGTCAGGCAAGGTAAATTCATCTAGTATAGTCCAAGAAAGCAGTTGAATTTGGTCTATCCTTCCCCTAAAATAGGTACCCATCAGCAACCTGCTGTGAGCAGGAACCACAACACGGCAAACTCCCTGCGCTATTAATCGTTCATCAGCCCAAATAGAAAGATAATCATGAGCACTACGTACTTCCAGCAGTATCCATTGATACCAAGGCAAGGTGTATTGCCCATAGATTTTTGCCGTTGGAGTTTCAAGCACAAGGCCATTGTCCATGGTGGAACGCAGAGCAAGCACATCACTGATTTGAAATAAAGTTTGATTTTCAGAACATCGTCCTGGATATACCCAAAATCTTAGACTAAATCCACGCAAAGGTCCAAAACGTTGGAAAATCCCGCAATCTAGCTTGGTCTGGCCGGGTTCAAACCCGAGGCTTTTTTGAATCTTGCCTGGCTCTAAAAAACCATTTTGTACTTGCCCATGTAGGCCAAATGCTCCAGTAGTCGCCAAATCATCACAATGCCAAAATCCTACTGTACGAGCGCCCCAAAGCTCCACTCGCTGCTGATCAAAAAATTTTATCAATACTTGGGAATTTTCTTGTTTAGCCCATTCTTTGCCATTTTTTAACATAATGCTGAGATGAAATGTGGCATTGCTCAAACCAAAGCGATCTTGAAAATCACTAAAAAATGCGCTGCTCATCCCCAGCAAAATCGCAAAGATAGCTAGGCAAACCATCAGTTCCACCAATGTCATGCCTGGGGACGAAAATCGGGCGTACATAAAAATATCCTTATTTGGAAGATTGCTTTTTGGCGCGTCCTTCAGCCAATTGGAAACAAGCAGGGCTCAAACCACGCAATGTGGTTTCATCCGCAGATTGGAAAAATTCGATTTCTTGAGAAGTGAGTTGATATGATTTTAAGGCAGTCTGAGGATCAGCAAGTAAAGTTTTCATAAAGTTTGGCTCTTTTTGTGCTTTGAGTATGATTTCTTGTACTATAGCTTTGCTCATAATATTCCGCACAATAGCGGCCTCCAGGTGTTTAGTTTTTATGGAAAAGCACTATTAAAATTTTTCAGTACTTCTTTCAAAACTCGCTGAGAAGCTTTTACTTTGGATATTTTCTTGAGTTGTCGTTGTGAAGTTTCCCAAAGATTAACTTCCTTTGATTGCTATAATCTTCGCAATGATTTCGGCTATAAATTCTTTTTGATCTTCATTGTGCATGGCTAGCTTGCCGCCTGCCACAATAGCCCAGTAGCCAATTTTGGCCAGTAGAAATAGCAAAATGATAATGATGCCCCAAGACACAAAGTAGGAAAATTTTACAGGAACAATCTTTGCTGTGGGTTTTATTGGCTCCTTCCCAGGCTGTGTTGGCAAATTGCTCATTGTATTAGCATACGCTTCATCCATCATCTTGGCTAAAGAGTTTGAAAATTGATCTATCTCGCTATCTGTCGCTATAGTTTGGGCCAATGTGGTGACATGCTTTGGATTATCATATAAGTACCAGGCTTCTTGCATAACACGATATGCAGCCCAAAGACCAAAGATTAAAACAAGTACCCCTAGACATCGAATGATGGGAGTGAAAGACAAGGATGGAAGAGAAGCTGATTCAGATGTATTGGGGGTAGGATTGGAGTTCATAATAGGCATCGAAGTTCCTTTCAAGATTAAGCCATCGAAAATACCTTATTTAGGATTTTGCATCAAATTTTGCCACGCAATTTTAATGCACTGATCTGTGATCACCATGATCCCAGCTTTTTGGAGCAAAGTTTGTGCTTCTGCGCTTTGTATGCCAAGCTGCATCCAAAATGCTTGGGGTCGTTTTGCAAGTGCCAACGTTTCTTGAGCAATCGCAAGCACAGCATCTGATCGTCGGAAAACATCCACAATGTCTATAGCAACAGGTACTGCAGCTAAATTGGGATAGGATGTCTTGCCTAAAATCTGTGGATATTTAGGATTGATTGGGATAATTTCAAACCCGTGGGCTATGAGAAATTCAGCGACATGATAGCTATCGCGTTCTGGTTCATTGGATAAACCTACCATAGCAATGGTATGAGAATTTTTGAATAAATTCTGAATATCTTGAGTTCCTGGAATTGGGTGAGCAGTCATAGAATTTTCGCACTCCTTATAGAGTCATCAGAATAAAGCTTCGGCCGGTTGTTATATGATGAAAGGTATGCGCGTGTAGGGGCAACCGGCCTGGCAAGTGTAGGTTTCTTCGGCCGGTTGGTCTTGGATGATCCTTCCCAATACGCATAAAATAAAGCATTTCTTATGTCATACGCGCGTGTAGGGCGACCGGCTGGTCACCGTCCAACTATAAACGACGATCATTTCAAAAAGACATAACATGCTTTTTCTGAAAATATTATGCGTGTATAAGTTCACAGAATAAATGAAAAAGCTACACTTGCCAGCCGGATCGTTCCCGCTGCGCCTTCTGCAGTGGTATAAATGGCGATAGTGAGTGAATTAGCCGATCAGCTCCACAATCTTTTTCACCAATTTTTGAATACCTGTGGAGACATCACTAATGCAATTGGCAAGCATATATGCGGGAGTGGAGACAATTTTATTTTTTTCATCTACCACAATATCTTGCACAGCGCAAAATTGATGATGTGCACCCATAGCCTCAATTTTTTTAGCCGTGCTGGCATCTGTACCAACAGTCAATAGCACACCATGATCGCCTAAAATTCTAGCAATCAAAGCTGGCGCAATGCACATTGCACCAATTGGTTTTTCTGCTTTATGCATTTCTCTTACCAATCGGTTGACTTCAGGATGCACAGTGCATTTTTCTCCATTGATGCCAAAGTCGCATAAATTCAAAGCAGCACCAAAACCACCGGGAAAAATCAAAGCATCTAAATCATCTGCTGTGACTTTTTTGATGTTTTTGATGTTGCCTCGTGCAATTCTGCCTGATTCTGCCAAAATATCACGTTTCTCTTTTTGCTGCTTGCCATCTACATGGTTCACAACTTGTGTCTGTGCTCCATCAGGGGCAATGCAAACGGCCTCGACTCCAGCATGGTCCAAAGCAAGCAATGTAAGGACTGTCTCATGAATCTCTGAGCCGTCTCGAACGCCACAGCCTGATAAACATACACCAACTTTTCTAGACATACATAACCTTTCTATAAAGAAATACGCGAAACATGGCTCTATCACTCGTTTGCTGCTTTTTTATGAGGTTCTTCTTGACTAGCGATGGTGATTGTTTCGATTGATGGAAAAACAGGCTGTTCACCCTTTACCATAGCAGGTGTGATCACCAACCGCTTTAAATCTTTGCGAGAAGGTGCTTCATACATTACATCAAGCATCAAATTTTCTACAATAGCCCGAAGCCCACGTGCGCCAGTATCGCGTATCAAGGCGCGTCGAGCAATTTCGCACATAGCTTCTTTTTCAAACTCAAGCTGAACACCTTCTAATTCTAACATAGCTTGATATTGCCGCAGAATTGCATTTTTAGGATCAACTAAAATAGACAGCAAATCATCCATTCCTAAAGGATTGAGAACACTGATCACAGGTAAACGGCCGATAAATTCTGGAATCATTCCGAATTTCACTAAATCTTCTACTTCGACAAATTTCAATAAATCACCACGAGCTAGTGTATCATTTTCTGAAATCTCTTGGTTAAACCCTATCATTTTTTTGCCAATACGCTTACCAATGATGTCTTGAAGTCCCACAAAGGTTCCACCACAAATAAATAAAATATGGGTTGTATCAATCTGAATATACGCTTGTTCTGGATGTTTACGGCCTCCTTGCGGAGGAACATTGGAAATAGTTCCTTCGAGCATTTTCAAAAGTCCCTGCTGCACACCTTCCCCTGAAACATCGCGGGTGATCGAGACATTTTGGGATGTTTTTGCAATTTTGTCAATCTCATCTACAAAAATAATGCCTTTGCTTGCTTTCTCTACATCGTAATCAGCAGACTGAATCAAGCGAAGCAATAAATTTTCAACATCTTCGCCAACATAGCCAGCTTCTGTTAGTGTTGTAGCATCGCCAATTGCAAATGGCACATCCAAAATGGATGCCAATGTACGAGCAAGTAGTGTTTTTCCGCTGCCAGTAGGGCCGATCAGTAAAATATTGCTCTTATCAACTTCTACAGCTTTTGCGTCAAAATTAGTGTATATTCGCTTGTAATGGTTATAAACAGCCACAGAGAGCACGCGTTTGGTTTGTTCTTGCCCAATGACATATTTGTCTAACTGGCTTTTTATCTCTTTGGGCAAGGGCAATCGTTTTTCGTCTGCGTTGGGCACATCATGGCGTTTGCGACGATCTTCTTTCAAAATTGTATTGCATAGTGTCACACATTCATTGCAAATATAAATTCCTGGCGGACCAGCAATCAAAGTTTCGACTAAGATTCGATTTTTGCCACAAAACGTACAATGTTCTAACGGAGCTTTTTTATTGGGCGTATTACTCGGCATGTAACATTCTCCAAATTCAATGAAGTGCCAATCTATCGTTGCTGAACAGTATTTTGAAACTCTACCAATCGCACTTCTATTGTTTTTCCTTCTACAACATCTTGTTTATCATTGGGAATCTGCAATTGAATTTGTTGTATAGGGTATTTTTGCCAATATCTTGGCCAGCAATAGCGATATCCTACAATAGAAGTACCTAAGATTCCTAAAAAAAACAAAACGAGCAACACCAAATCTAATTTGCTAAATCTGGGTAAGAAGTCACCAACTATGATTTGCTGGGTCATACGCAAAGCGGCAACTACCAAAGGTTGCCTTGCGCTCTCTTTTTTCTTTTTCCAACGTGCTTCTACGGCTAAAATCACATCTGTGGGAACATCTGGATGCTCTTCTCTGCGAAAATCTTCATTGCTGATCAATTCAATCAATAGATTTTCTGGAATAGAAAAGTTTTGATCTCCGGATTCGCTACGCTCTGCAATTTTCGAACGAATTCGAAAATCTTCCTGCATATCCTCCCATAACTTTTGATATTCTGTATCACTTGCAATATAGCCTTGTTCCAAAAGGATATCTTTAACCGTCAACGAATAGCCTTTTTCCATAGCTTCTTGCTTGCGTTTGCGACATTGACTTACGGCTTGTTTTGGTAAGATTCCTTTTTTAACTAAGTATATCAAAAAATCTTTTATACTCGGTTGTTCTTTAGTTTCACTCATAAAATTGACCTTAAGACAAGGCAGCCAATGTTTGCTATTGGCTGCCTATCTTTCTTACTTTGCAGGTTTTTCCATGACCAGCCCTTGGACTGGAATAGTGATTTTTGGCATTTCTTCAGATGTGTTATAGATAGTCAATTGACCTCTAAATTCACCTGCTGTCAAGACTGCATCTTTTTTAATACTCACTAAAACTTGATAATACTGATCTTCCAGCACAGGGACTACACCTGTTGCCAAAAATGGTAAGGTGCTTTCTATCTTCACAATTTGGAAAGATTTTCCCTCGCGATGATAGACCAAAACCCTACGAATGACGCTTTCTCCGGGCACAATATTATCCATTCTCACATAATCTGGCCGCACACCAATAATACCAGCAACT
>JAKLHB010000083.1 GCA_022710345.1 Planctomycetota bacterium | reverse complement strand
CTTAGAAAAAGGAAAAATCATGCAGAATCCCACTGATCCACAATTTAAACCAGCATTTTTCTTAATTCAATCGCCACCATCTCTTGCGCGAGTATGGAAACTTACAGACCTCAAATGCACTGTTGGCCGCAAAGAAACCAATACCATTTGTATCAAAGACCACCAAATATCATCGCAACACGCTGAACTGCAAGTCCAAGAGCATGATTGGTGGATCCGTGATCTGCAAAGTCGCAATGGCATTTTTGTCAATGGTAAAAAAGTAGATTCCCAAATTCTAAAACATGGTGACATCATTCGCTTAGGTGAAACAACATGCGTATTCCAATATCAAATGCCAAAAACAAGTCAATGCATGTTTTACTTGTTTCGAGGAACACTGTTGGCATTCATGTTAGGAATACTTGTAGGAATAGCTTGGATTACCTATAGCTATCTTTTGCAACCAAGCCGCAACTTAGTGCATGACATCCCAGGCAATCTGCTCGAAGATTTTTCCTTTGAACAAGGTATTCCTTGGGAATACAATATGCCTATGAAAATCCAAACAGAGGTAGCCCATTCTGGCAATGCTGCCTTACTTTATGTAAGTAAGAGCAATTCAGTACAAGAAGCTGCTTACAATCACTCGATTCGATTGACATATAACAGAAGTTATGTGGTCGGATATTGGATTCAAACACAAGCATTGCAAGGTATCGCAGGGCTAAAGTTGATTTGGCTGCAAAAAGACCGTAAGATAAGCGAGACCTATTCCCCACTGACCACAGGCACACAGCCTTGGCAAAACATTGAGTTTACTGTATATCCTCCTATGGGTGCCGATCACTTAAAGTTAGCTTGTATAGCCAGTGGAGAAACACAAGCGGTTTATTGGGATGATGTTTATATTCTGGAAGAGCTGGCAACATCCGATCATTATACAATTTGGAATGGCCTTAAATTTCATTTAGATACTCGGGGAGTTCTTTGGATCGCCTCAGGATCGGATGTTTTTTTTAACACAGGAATCATCACATTAGGCGGGTCTATCAACCAATCTCTCATTTCGCAAGAATTTGGTTATTTAACAAGCGGTTCTCAAAGTAATCCTTTGCATATTCAAGGATTTTGGCATAATCTTCAATCAGGGCAAA
Source organism: Planctomycetota bacterium (assembly GCA_022710345.1). Lineage (GTDB taxonomy): Bacteria > Planctomycetota > Uabimicrobiia > Uabimicrobiales > JABWCH01 > JAKLHB01. The sequence continues at coordinate 13,871 of JAKLHB010000083.1, read as the reverse complement.
AAATACCAGTAGAAGTGCAATTACAATTTCAAGGTGATCAAGCCATCCTTACATATCAAGGAAAAATGCCTACAACACGCATTTTCTTGCAGCAAATTTTTGAAATTGCGATAGACTATTTCCCAAAATATAAATGGCCGCCTCCATCTGAAACCATTCAAATCCAAGAACAAGACCTCACCTTATATTTAAGCAAGCACAGCCAAAAATGCACCATGAGTTGGCCAAAGCCTTTGGATTGGCAAGCTACCTGCAAACGCAATCAAATTGAATTGCAAACACAAGTTTTGTTAGGAACAGATGGAAATTTTTTATACAAAATCCAAATTCAGACCCAGCCTTTGTTAGCCCAATCTCAGCTCAAACAATGGATCATGGATGCTCAAAATTGTATAGCACAGGGGAATTGGGGCCAAGCTGGTGTTTTATATCAAAAGATACTCATCGAGGCTGGCACAGGCCCATTGGTGGAGCATGCACTGGAACAGATTCAGACATTGCAGAAACAATTTGAGCAGGATTGGCAAGGATTGGCTCAAAGCTGGAGCCACGCACGTTTTTTTCATACCCTGCAGGCCTATCAGAGCATTCAAACCCAAAGCCAGGTTTTAGCAGAAAAATGGCGAGGATACCAGGTCAATCAATGGACACCTGTGATTGCTCAAATTCAATCCGAAGTGAGCAGGCTGCAGGAAATGGAGAAAAATCGAAAAGCACGCTTGTTGCTGCAACAAGCAGAACAACTGGAAAAAGAAGAAAGCTTGGCTTTAGCATTCGCTTTTTATCAAGAAATCTTGAATATTGATCCTAATTCGACCCAGGCAGAAAATATAAAAAGCAAAATCGAGAAGATCAAACTAAAATTGAAAATCAAAGAAAACTAGCCTTCAAGGAAAGTTCATGCCACCTACTTATAAAATCATTTTTTTATCGGATTTAATTGCGGAAGGCAAAACAGAGCAAGATTCTAATTGCCAAAAAGTTTTAAAATATTTAAGCCAGCGTTTGGACCAACTCCAATCAGGACAGTCGGAATTCGGTAGCAAAATTCGATGGATCAAAAGCTTAATCCCATTCAAACTTTTGATCCAAGTTTTACAATTATTTCGATACGATGCTCTTGTTGGCTTTGATCAAGATGAAGCCAATGAAATCGCTATTATTGGAATGATCTCATTTCAAAAACACCCCAAACGCAAGATGATTGGCATGTTCGATATTTATATTACGCCAGAGCGTAGGAACCGCGACATTTCCAGCCATTTCCAAACGTTAGCTCAATTGGTATACGAAATGACCTTGCAATTCAAAGACAGCGGCTACGAATATCTCCAATGCGGAAAAAATGAAACAACACGCAAATTGCTGTCCCTTTATGAAAAAATTGCAACGCGCAATTCCTGGAACACTCAGGTTGACGTAGCCCAAAGTCGTATCTATCTCCAACATGAGGAAGTCTATGGACCTAATCAAACGAATGGTTAGTTTTTCATTGTTTAAGGTTTTAGGCCGATTTTCATTTAATCCAGACCAATTTCAGCTCAATCTTTCTCAAAATCGCTTTATTGACCTATCCCAAAAATCAGATATTGAAACTGAGTCTTGCGGTTGGGTTTCCCCAGAAAACTGTCTCATGGACCCGGTTGTGGATGAAATTTTCTATGACTCTTATTTATGCTTAAGCATGCGGCTTGATTGCCGTACTATTTCCAAAACATTGCTTGCTGACAAATGCGCATTAGAAGAGAAAAAAAAATTGGCTGAATTAGGACGAGAAAGGCTTTCTAAAAAAGAACGACAAGAGATTCGAGAAAAAATTCGAGAAGAACTCATGAAAAATAGTCCGATCAAAAGCTTGATATTTCGAGCACTTTGGAATTACGAAAGCCAAAATTGTTTTCTATTTGCAACTAGCTCTGCTGCCCAACACAGGTTTAGCCAACTGTTTGAAAAAACTTTTGGCCTTGAACTTGAACTAGAAACGCCATCGAGTCTGGCCATTGCATGGGCAAAATCCCACAATGCAATACCTGTTCTCAGTCCATTAGAGCCTTCATCCTTTGTCCCTCCCATACGAAAGGCAGAATAATTATGTTGGTTGCAGAAGGCGAAAGCAAAGATTTTTTGGGCCAAGAATTTCTCACTTGGCTTTGGTACTATGGCGAGACCCATGAATGGACACTGCCTATTTCTGAACAAGAAACGGTCTCATACGGTATGGATCACGATGAAGAAGATGATGATCCAGATAAACAAAAAATGAAAGAAGTAGTTGTGCTTGAACCACCCAATGAAGAAACTTGCGTGCAACGGCTCCAGGGACGAAAGACCATTGATTCACCAGAGGCAATCGTAGCCTTAAAACAAGGGAAAAAAATTGCTATGGTCAGACTGCATCTAAGCTATCAAGATCGTCTCTGGCTTTTCCTTTGTAAGGCTGAACATCTCAGTATCTCTTCCCTAAAACTCGTCCAACCTAAAGCAGCAGACCCCAAACAACGAGTTTTAGAACTAGCAGAGGATCTAGAGCAATTCACAAGGTTGTTTGAGCAAATGTATGCCTATTTTCTTTCCATTCGGCTTGCCCCTAGTTGGGATGCTGAAGAATTACCCAAAATTCAGACTTGGATCGAAGAGCAATATCAAGAATATCAAAAGAGATTAGAAGAATAGCTAATGGGAAAGGAAAAAGTATGGGTGAAAAATTGGAAACTATGATCGTGGAAGGTGGACATCGGCTAGAAGGAGAAGTGCAGATCAGTGGCTCTAAAAATGCCGCGCTTCCTATTTTAGCTGCTGCCTTGTTGACCAATGAACAATGTGTGATCGAACATGTGCCATTTCTTTCAGATATTGTTGAAATGCTAGCAATTTTGAGGTGTCTAGGCTGTGAAGCTGAACATCGTAGTGATGGTAGTGTGGTGGTGCAGGCAAAAGATGAAAAACCCATCACAGCACCTTATGAACTAGTCCGAAAAATGCGAGCTTCCATTTGCGTACTAGGCCCCTTATTGGCAAGACGAAAACGTGCTAAAATCTCAATGCCTGGTGGATGCGTGATTGGCGTACGACCAATTGATTTACATCTAAAAGGCATGGCCGCCCTGGGGGCAAGCTTAGACATTGAGCACGGATATATCCATGCTGAAGCCCTTGAATTAAAAGGATGTGAGATGTTTTTAGGAGGCGCATTTGGTTCCACAGTTTTGGGAACAGGCAACGTGATGATGGCCGCAACATTGGCAAAAGGCACCACTGTAATTGAGAATGCTGCTTGCGAACCCGAGGTACAAGACTTAGCCATGTTCCTCAATACAATGGGTGCTAAAATCAGCGGCGCTGGCACGCATCGCATTGTGATTGAAGGCGTGGAAGAATTGCATGGCGCAAAGCATCGCGTGATTCCAGATAGAATCGAAGCCGGCACATTTATGGCTGCAGCAGCGCTCAGTGATGGCGACATCATCATCAAGGATGCACGGTTGGATCATTTGATGGCTGTGCTAGACAAATTAAGCGAAATCGGTGTCAGAGTCAAACGATTGGCCCCAGAAAACGGATTGGAGCGCGTGCGCATCATTGCAGCTAAAAATTACAAAGCATGCGATCTCATTACACTGCCATTCCCAGGGTTTCCTACAGATTTGCAAGCCCAATTTGCCACTATCCTATGCCTTGTGCCAGGGATTAGCCTGATTACGGAAAAAATTTATCCAGATCGCTTCATGCACGTCGCTGAGCTCAACCGTCTCGGAGCCAACATCCGCAAAGAAAGCAGCACCATTATTGTGCAAGGCGTGGATTTTTTATCTGGTGCACCTGTGATGGCCACTGATCTTCGTGCTAGTGCAGCCTTGGTCTTAGCCGGCCTTGTTGCTCGCGGAGAAACCACTATCGAACAGATATACCACTTAGACAGAGGCTATGACCGCATTGATGATAAACTACGAGCCCTTGGTGCCCAGATTCGTAGAGCATAATTTGCAAAAGTTTTTGGATAAACGTCTTCAACATTATCTAAATCTTAACTATATTTGACCAAATATGTTATGACAAATTCAATAAGTTAAGCGTTCAGCTCTTGGTTATGGGAAATCACCAATCAAGGCCTCGGAGATTATGAATTTACAAATAACACCAATTTTGTGCTGACTTTCTTCAATGCTTTTTAACTCTATGCTAGTTCATACATTGGGCCTAATTTATTGGCATTGAGCTGTAGGGGCGACCGCCAGTCGGTCGCCCTAACGCATGTCGCATTTTGTTATGTACCATAAACCACATAACTATATTTTTTTCAAAGAACTGCAAAATTCCAATTTTTGTCCTATAAGGCAGACAGAGCTGCAAAAATTTTTTCCCAAAAAATTCCAAAAACTTTTGATTTGTCTATTTTTATCATGCAATATTAAAAATGACGCACATTCTGTAGAGAAAGAAAAACAATGGAAAGAATTATTTCCCTCGAACAATTTCCCAATGTTCCTTTATTATTTGGCAATTTTAATTCCAACATTAAATTATTGCGCGAAATCTTCAATGTAAAGATCGTTGCGCGTGATAACTTAAAGATTTATGGAGAACAAGAAAATATTGAAAAAATCATTCTTGTGATTGAAGAGATCAAAGATCATATCCACCATTGTGGCACAATCACAAGAGACGAAATCTTGGAAATCATCCGTTTGCACCAAGAATCCCAACCAGAAGAATCCCAAGAAGAATCGCCTACGATAGAGAAAAAAATGCAACGTAGCCATTTGGCAGTCAAGGCATTAACGCCTGGGCAGCAAATCTATTTAAATGCAATGCAAAAACACGAAATTGTTTTTGCCATAGGTCCTTCTGGCACAGGAAAAACATACCTTGCAGTGGCTATGGCCATCGAATGTTTAAGAAAAGGATCATTGCGCAAGATTATCTTAGTCCGGCCTGCTGTGGAGGCTGGTGAAAAATTGGGATTCTTACCTGGCGATTACCAGGCAAAAATCAATCCCTATCTTAGGCCACTCTATGATTCTTTACAAAATCTATTGGAATATCCTAAGTTACGTAATTATTTAGCCAATGATATTATTGAAGTGGCTCCACTTGCGTATATGAGAGGCCGAACATTGGAATCCTCTTTTATCATTCTGGATGAAGCGCAAAACACGACCCCTACTCAGATGAAAATGTTTCTCACCCGACTTGGGCATCAATCACGTATGGTTGTCACAGGAGATATCACCCAAACAGACTTAGTCAACCAAGAAGAATCCGGATTGGTGCATGCCCAAAAAATTTTAGCCAATGTTTCAGCTCTTTCGTTTGTGTATCTTACGAAACTGGATATTGTGCGTCATCCTTTAGTGCAAAAGATCATCGAAGCTTATGAAAAAAGTGAAGAATTGGAAAAAATTTAATCTTGACAGCAGCCTGTGATTTTTGTTAGAATCACCTTATGTTTTATGCTGCTGTGTTGATCAATTATCGCGAAACAAGGATTTTTCAAATGGCATCAGAGGTAATCGAAGTCAGTTGCAAATGCGGTAAAAAAGTAAGGGCACCAAAATCCAAAGCGGGTGAAACTGGTAAATGCCCATATTGCCGCGAACCTATTACAATTCCTAAAATTTCTGAAGCAGCAAGTAAAAAAGAGACTGCATCTGCGACCCCAATTAAACCATCGCGTTCTAGCAAACCTGCCGAGATCAAAGATCATGCACCCATACAAGATGCACACTTTGAAGAACTACGGCTCAATACAGCCAAACGCTTGGTGAACCCTTGCCCAAAATGTGGCAAAGATAATGCTAAAGAAGCCACAGAATGTCAACAATGCCATCATCGTCTAAAAGAATCTGCAGTGATTGGCCAAAAATCTAAACCCTCCAAAGCCGCCAGCAAAAAAAGCAGGTGGGGATTAGTGTTGGCATTTATATTGATTTTTTTACTAGGCTTGTTAATTGGCATTGCTTTAGGGCCAGAGTATTTAGATGTGCTTCCAGCAAAAGCTCAAATTTTGAAATTTTTGGGTATCCAGCCCAAAACCATAAAATCCAGGACCCAGGCTGAAGCATTGCCTACATCATACGAAACAGCTCAAGGCACTCAGCCTGAAAATAAAGCCAAAACCAAAGAATTGCTCAAACAATGGGAAAATCACTTAGTGCTTTTGGATAAAGAAATCAAAAGCTTAGAAGATCAAGGCAATAAGCTTTGGAAAGAGCACAGTCTTCCCGTACCAGAAGGAGTGGAGACTGTTTTACGCCAAGCCAGAGAACAACAAACCGAGCTGCAAAAGCAAACCCGTATCCTCCGCGAATCTGGCCGCGGAGGCCTTGCTTCCTCAGGCCCTGGATCAGAGGAAGAAGCTTTGATTCAAACATTGCGCGAAGAAAACAAAAAGCTGGCTCAAGACTTGGCTCAATATCAGAGTGTCACACCTAGCACAAAGGTAACTTCTAGTCCTTATATGGGATATTGGTATGACAATCTTAAAAATTCTTTAACACAGTTGGATGAGTTAGTTAGGGTACATCCTCCATTCGAGAGCGAAAGTGTATGGAATGTTTTTCAATCTGTCCAAGACATAAACCGAAAAATGCAAACATATCCCAATGATATTCATACTCTAAGCGAACTTTTATTCCAAACCATGCAAAGGAAAGATGTGCAAAAATATCTTCAAAAGCGTCGAGACACAGGTGTGCCTAAATCCATGCGCCAGGCAGATATTTTGCAAGCCTTTCTAAGCACGAAAAAATTTATCCTAGACGTGAGCCAGGAGACAAGTGCATTAGCAGACATGGTACGCAATCTACGGACTGCCACAAAAATCACAGAAAAAGATATGAGGGATGTACTGACGAGCCTGAAAATCATAGATCGAAAATATGATCCTCTTTACCAAGATTTTAGCGCTGCTATCCATCATTTTGATGCAGAGACCGATTAGGAGATCACCATGTTATTGTTTATCAGTTTGCCAGGCGGTAGTGAATGGTTTGTCATTCTTTTGGTAGCTCTCTTGCTGTTTGGCAAGCGTGTTCCAGAAGTAGCAAGGGCTATGGGACAAAGCATCACAGAATTCAAGCGGGGTTTGCAAAACATTGGCAATGATCTTGAAAGCAAAAGCACGGAAGAGGGGAAAGCAGGGCAGGAATCCAACGGCAGGCAAATGAAAGAAGGAAAATAGCAGGAAGAAAAATAAAATGGGTCTGCCGGGATTTGAACCCAGAACCGACCGGTTATGAGCCGGCTGCTCTGACCGTTGAGCTACAGACCCAGTGAATCATAAGATGCGGCATATTGTACCTTCTGAAGGTTCATTTGTCAAGCATTTTTTCTTTTTTTCATCCAAATTTTTCAAACCCTATCATTTTTTTCTTGCAAAACCATTCAAAATACGCTACAATCTCAGCAAGTAAAATAAATTACGTCTTCTATACCATTATGTTAATTAAAGGTTTATGTCGTTTTTATGCCCTAGGTAACCTGACTGTAGAGAAAATTCTATGGCAGGTCAATGAGAGGCCGCGCTTCCTTGGCTAATTCGAGGATGTTCACGCGGAATTTCTATGAGCAGTTTGGGAAATGATTTGGTAGCAAAACTCACAGTAACTGTGCAAGGCAAAACAATTTCCCAATGGGATGTGCCTAAACAAGGTTCACTAGTGGTTGGACGGGGCAACGATGTGAATTACCAAATCAAATCAGGTGCTCTATCCAGGCGACATTGCCAAATCTCAGATGAAGGAAGCGCATTGGTAATCCGTGATTTAGATAGTTTAAACGGAACCTTTGTGAATCGGCAAAAAATTAAGCAGGTCAAATTGAAAACAGGCGATGAAATTCAATTAGGCCCAGTGGTCATCAAGGTTGAGACCATTTACCAAGTAGCCGAAGAGCCTGCGAATGTACCTGTCGCCAGCCCGAATGCACCTGTCGCTAGCCCGAATGCACTTGTTGCTAGCCCGAATGCACCTGCTGCTAGCTCTGGTTCCCCAAATTATATGCCCCAAGCAGTAGCTACGGATCATCCATCTATCCCATTAGCAGATGTTGGTGCTGAAGACCCAAGCGTATTGCTTGCTTCTCCGCATTCAACAACTCAGCCCATACGCAAACATCGCTATGCAAACAAAACAATTTTTGAAGAAGATTTTCCAAGCGGAAATTGCGTGAACTGCAATCGCCATCTCACTTCCAAAGAAATGTCCACCCACGGTGGTATCTTCCGCGAAAATTATATATATTGCCTACCCTGTTTTTGTGAAGGAGCGGGCAATTTTCCTACCATTGCAGGGTATCGAATTGTTAAAAAATTAGGCGGTGGTGGAATGGGAGATGTTTATGAAGCAATCCAACTCTCCATGGAGCGGCCGGTGGCATTTAAACTCATGCGTGGTCTTGAAAATGCCAGTGAACCCCAAGTGCGGCGTTTTTTCCGTGAAGCACGCACAGGCGGCAAACTCAATCATCCAAACATTGTAGGCTTCATAGATGCAGGCAAGTTAGAAGGGGCATGCTACATTGCAATGGAATTCATCTATGGCGTGGATGTCAAGCAAATCATCCAAGAATTAGGTCCCATCCACTATGCAGAAGCAGCCCGAATTGCATATTATGTCGCCCTTGCATTAGACTATGCAGCCACTAAATTCAATATTGTGCATAGAGATGTTAAGCCTGAAAATATTTTAATTGATCGAGATTATAGCATCAAACTAACAGACTTTGGGCTAGCTAAAAATTTCGAAGAAGCGGGATTATCAGGGATTACCAAATCTCAAACAGGCGTAGGCACCTTATTTTACATGTCCCCTGAGCAAATTTTAGAAGCCCGGTTCGCAGATCAACGAGCAGATATTTATTCATTAGGGGTTAGTCTCTATGAAATGGTCACTGGAGTCAAGCCATTTTATGCAGAACAAATGATGGCTTTGGTCCAAAAAATTCGCACAGAACAACCACGTCCTATTGCAGAAATCGTCCCCTCTGTCCCATCATCCATGATTGCTGTGATCTCCAAAGCCATGGAAAAAAACTTAGATAAACGGTATCAAACTATCAAAGAATTCATTGCCGCATTAAGACCGTTTTTACAAAAACTTACTACAGAAGTGTAGGCTTTTGTCCAGTGTGGGTACCATTTGCAATGGTACCTGCTGCATTGTTTCCTGACCAAACGGTCAATTCTTTTGAGTGATTCCTGCCTATGCCAATTCAGATGCACCCAAGCGCCCATCCAAACACAATTTGCTTGCTTTGCAAGTGTTACTCTGCAAGGCTAGAAAGTGCCCAACAGCATCAGTTCCATGTTTCCTTGAGTTGTTGTGAAAGTTTCCCAAAAACGTGATCATCACAAGGCTAGAAAGTGCCCAACAGCATCAGTTCCATGTTTCCTTGAGTTGTTGTGAAAGTTTCCCAAAAACGTGATCATCTGTCTTTTTCTTCTACCCTAGTAGGGCCATTTTTCAATGGTCTTGCTGCACTATTCCCTGACCAAACGGTCAATGTTGTTTATAAGTTATTATAGGAGAATTTGTTATGTCCTTTTTTACAGATGCGCAAGAACATAGCTTGCAAAAACTGCATCAACATGAACCTGGATATGCAGAAAATCTTGCATTTCTCAAAGATTCGCTCGAAGAATTCATCGCCCGCAAAGTCGCGCCCAATGCCTATCGCAATGATATTGAAGAAGTTTTTCCAGTCGAGACATTTCATGAATTGGGCGAATTAGGCTTTATGGCACTTCCTTTCCCAGAAGCATACAACGGATTAGCCTTACCTTTCACATATTATGCTGCTGGCCTAGAAAGCCTGACCAAGGCTGATGCTGGCTTTGCATTAGGCGTTGCCATCCATGGCACTGTGAGTGATGGAATCCAACATTATGCGCATGAAACCATCAAAGCAAAATATCTACAAGACTTGATTTTTGGAAGAAAGATTGCTGCGTTTGGATTGAGCGAAATCACCAGTGGTAGCGATGCTCAAACCATGGCCACCACGTTCCGTTATGATTCTGCTACCCAAGAATACATCCTGAACGGCACCAAGTATTGGATCACCAATGGAATGTCTGCGGATGTATTTTTTGTTATGGCCCGCGATGAACAAGGCAAAGTCAGTGCATTTGTGATTGACAAAGCTGGAAAAGGTGTTTTTGAGCAACACAAAATCATGGACAAAATGGGTGTTCGCAGCTCCAACACAGCCGAGCTTGTGTTCCAAGATTACCGCGTTCCAAGCTATTCATTGGTCGGCGAGCTTGGCAATGGATTTAAATATGCCATGCGAATGCTCAATGGCGGCCGCATCACCATTGCAGCCTGGTCCACCGGCATTGCCCAAGGTGCATACGAAAAATTGCTCAAGTATGCCCATGAACGTAAGCTCTTTGGAAAATTCCTCCGAGACCTGGACAACACCAAAAAAGAATTATCCGAGATGACCATTGAAATTGCCGCCAGCCGTGAACTCTACCTTCATGCTTCCTATTACAAAGAAGACAAAATGGTTGCCCAATACGCCGCAGTGGCCAAAGTCAAAGCAACCGAAGCAGCCGTTGCAATATGCGAACGCGCTATCCAACTCTGTGGTGGATACGGCTTTGTCCGCGATTCCAAGATCGAACGCCATCTCCGCGATGCCCTCCTAGGCCCCATTGGCGAAGGTGCCAACGAAGTCCTCAAAATCGTCGTGATCCCCAGAGTCCTCTACCAAGCCTTTGAAAAAAAGCCCCTCACAAGCACCTGGTAACAGCGTATCATCGAAGATATAAGCACATTCTAAAAAGTATCATCGAAGATATAAGCACATTCTAAGCAGTGTCATTGAAGATATGATCACATTCTAAGCAGTTTGCCCCTTGTTCAACCAAGGGGCAGTATCTTTTGATGGAGCACTATATGAATGCAGAACTCATGGTTCAGCAATACTTTGAAAAATGCCTGGCTGAATTGGAAAAAAATCCAGACAAACCAGTGAATTTAGATTCATGGTTTATTCAATCGGCCCACAGATCAGATCAGGCAGAGCCAGCTTGCATCCAACATCATGAGGAGGAAACCCACGAAGAACCGCCCAGGATCATCACCAATCTCAAAGAAAAGCCAGTATTGGGCACGATGGACTGGGTGAATCCCAAATATTGGCTTTGCGGATGCCCCATACCCATTACTCAGCACTTCAGCAATACCCAAGAAGCATTGCAGGACCTATTTTCTTCAAGTATCATCACATTCCTATGCCAGGCTTCTCGTATTCCAGATTTCACTCGTTTCCATGATCACCGTGCTCATGCCCAATCTCGCAATGACAAACAAGGACTGCTCATAGATGCAAAAGAAGATTATCAACAATTTCTCAACTATATTGTGGAGCTTCTTCGAGAAATCAAAAACCATCTAAGTCAGGAAAAGATCAACGATGCGCTGATCACCCTGGGCGCAATCATCCATGCATGGCAGGATTTAGCTGTTCACCAAGGACAAAGCAATGCTGAGCATTCCTATAACAACCGACTTGGGAAAAGCCCAGATGAGGATATCGAAAAATCCAAGCTGGCCATTCATATCTCGCGAATTTTTGTGCAAGACTATGTGCTAACCAAGCTTCAATCCGCTCTTTGCCAGAGTCCCCAGGTTTGGGATACCTTTTTGCATGGCAAAGCAGACCCATCTTGGAATATCTATGGCACCATGCTCCTTGGTTCCATACGCGCACTTCCAGGAGCCTGCAAATTTTGCTTACAAGAATATCGAGCTTATGAAGTCGAACTGAATGTTCATAATACTCCACTCGAACAACTCGATGCCCGCTGGCGATCATTTAGGAAGAGCAATGTTTCTATAGAAGATATCCAAAAAGATTTTTTCGATCCCATTGCCCAACGTTTTCTCCAATGTTAGGAGGAACAGATGGATAGACAACTATACCGATGGTGCATTAAAATTTTGTTTACTGAAAATTGCATAGGATCTGGCGTGATGGTATCGTCCGATGGGTATTTTCTCACAGCTTATCACAATCTCATAGATCCCAAGGAAAATCGCCGCAATATCACCGAAGTTTGCAAAATCGGCCAAGAAGGTCAGACGGTTCACTATGCAACTGACGATCATCCTGTTTCCATCATCCGGTTTGACAAAGGTCACGATATTGCTTTGGCAAAATTGGATTTGAAGGAGCAAAAATTAGACGATTGGGTTGTGGCAGATTGGGCATACGAACCTCAAGTGGGCGGTGAAGTCGAAATCGTTTCTTATGATGTCTATGACTATAAAGAAACTACTCTGCAGTCCCAAAAAATTTTGCACACCAGTGGCTGTGATATCATGATAAAAGGCCCTGGTTATCCAGGCATGAGTGGTGGTGCAGTGTTGCACCAAGGCAAGCTCATGGCCATTGTCAAATGCATTCGCGAGGAAAATGAGCAGATTGTAGCAACACCATTGAGACACTTCCCAGAATTTGCCATCATTTGTTGGCAGTGGGATTGTTTTGCCCAAAAGATTCCTAAATTGCAGGGTTTTGTCCATTGGAATCAAGCAGGCCAAAAGTACAAAGCAAAGCTGATGGAATTATATGGAAGCATGCGGATCCTTGGAAAACCTGATCCTGTATCTTTAGAAGGCATCTTTACGGATGTGTATATCTTGAATCGGCCCAGCGCATTTTGCAGGTATAACCTGGACCAATTGCAGCAAGATCCTCAAAAATTAGAGCATGCTGAACGTAAAAATGGAATATCTTTGGTGCAAGATTCCCAGAACAAACACCTTTTTATCCTTGGAAAACCAGGAGCAGGCAAGACCACGTTCCTCAAATACCTCACCATCCAGGCAGCCCAAGGCAAATTGCCCAAAATCCCTATCTTTGTCTCCCTCAAAGAATGGGTGGATTCATTGTCTCAGGAAGATTGGTCAAAAGGCACTCTTGACTTGATGCGATTCTTAGTCCAGCAATTTGCAATCTGCAATTTCCCTGAAGCAAAGCCCTATATTCAGTATATCCTTGAGCAAGGCCATGCTTTGGTTTTGTTCGATGGATTGGATGAAGTGAATCAAGAAGGGGAAAAGCAATGCAAAATCATCGCTGCATTACAAACTTTCAGCAAGCAATATCTCCAGTCTCCCTGCTTGATCACCTGCCGCATCGCGGCCACAGACTATTCTTTTGACCTATTTACCTACGTAGAAATAGCAGATTTTACGGATGAGCAAATTCGCACTTTTATCAACAAGTGGTTTTCCCAAAAACCCAAGACACTTGGCTTATTTTTGCAAGAGTTTGCAAAAGACGAACATCAAGGCCTGCGAGAATTGGCCAAAACACCCTTGCTCTTGTCATTGCTGTGTCTTGCGTTTGAAGACACGCTGCGATTTTCCAATTGCAGGGTAGAAATCTACCAAGAGGCAGTCGAGGCTTTGTTGAAAAAATGGGATGCTTCCCGAGGCATCCAACGAGATGTCATTTATCAAGCACTTTCCCTGGATCGCAAAAAACATCTATTGCAGGAATTAGCAGCTCAAAATTTTGAGGATGAAAAATATTTTTTGCGACAAAACGATCTAATCACCAACATCCAGAAGTATTTAAAAAAAATATCACCCACTCCACCAGAAGAAACAGATGCCGAGACCGTGTTGCAATCCATCCAAATGCAGCATGGAATCTTAGTGGAACGAGCCTATCAAATCTATTCCTTTTCTCACCTGACATTGCAAGAGTATTTCACAGCCCAGTACATTAAGGAATATAGCAGCAAAGGAACCTTGCCCCAACTCCTCCAGGCAGCCCATATCCTTGCACCTCGTTGGAGAGAAGTCATCCTCATGACCGCTAGCTTATTGCCAGATGCCAATGATTTCTTTGGA
>JAKLHB010000082.1 GCA_022710345.1 Planctomycetota bacterium | reverse complement strand
CAAACGGAGGGCCTCTTTAGGCGCATCTAATTTTACTTCAAAGGTAGGCCGCTTGTATTCCTCAACTTGGACCATTGATTGTTGAGCGAGACCATCTGCTGTGCAAGTGAGGAGATAGGTCCCTAATATGCGGCCTTGGGGCACAGTAAATTCTCCAGAAGCAGTCCCGTATGCATTCGTGGTGAGATCACGTGATTCGATCTCTTGGGAATTGGGATCATAAAATGCGACTTTCACCTTATGATCTGCCAGGCTTTGATATTGGCCTTGGTCAGCATTACCTTGACACATCATAATCTTAAAATATATCTTCTGCAAAGGCCGATAAATGCTACGGTCTGTATAGATAAAGTAGGTCCTTGATACTGGATATTTGGACGAAGAGCTACTAAAATAACCGGGACGACCAGGAAATTCAAAATGTTCACTGTTCCAGGAAACTTGGGTTCCTTTGCGAACGACCACAAAAAAAGATCCGTATGTGTAATCATCCTCTTTCGGGAAAACCGGATCCAAGATCACCCTGCCATTGTATGTACCTAATTTGCTGCCTATCTGTACCATGCCTTTTTCATAGTCATCCCTATATAAATATACATCAGCATTCGAAATAGGTTCTCCTGTTTTTCCATTCAGCACAAATACTTCGTAATCTCTATAAGAGCGAGAGATGCGTGTATGAATCACAGTGACTAAATCACTGACCATAAAATAAGCGGCAAATAATTTATTGGATTCAAAAGGGAAATCGCTTTGGGCAGAGCCAACAATCATATAAAAACCATGCTGCCGCAACGGTGGGATCACATACATTTTATGAGAACGATAATCCCCTAGATCAATCAAATCAGTTGTCCATGATTGGGCAGGCGTTTTGCGCATGGTTTCTTGTAAATCATATTGATCCACGCTCCTACGAGGATCTTGAATCCATTTCTCAAAATCCACAGTGTATGCTCTAAAATATACTTTACGCATATTCTTATAAACGATTTCCATAGAAGGAGCGCTGAGACGATCCACGGCCATGGTCTGGATCGTCATCGAGGGTGCTTGGATGCTTTGAGCCAACTGCCAGCATTGCTCCCCGCCTGGGCTTTTAGGATATCGTGCATAGCCAATCATGGCTATTTCATAAGCTTTGCCCAGATTGCCTTTGGATTGCCACAATATGGCCAACTGATATTGCCCAGTCGAAAAACATGGATACTCGCTAAACAAAGGCAAGAACCCTGAAAAATGTTCGATATATACAGCAAGATGCTGCTCACTGCTCCAAAGAGCAGTCAATTTCCCAATGCGCGTGATCTGAGTCTGCAGTGCTGTGCCAATTCGATTCTGGCTCATGTTGTAGTGATATAGTTCATCGAGTAAATACACGAGCTTGAGCATAGGATGCTGCTTGGGATCAGCAAAATATGCTTCTGTCTGCCGCTCCCGTGCATTGGGATTCCTCGCTAGCATTTCATAATCCAGCTCATCTTTTTCTTTGAGTGCGAGAGGTGTCCAGGTACTGGTATTCCCTAAAAACTCAATCCATTGAGTGACCACAAAATCATACAAAGTTGCTGTGCTATCTTTGGGATACCTGCCTTCTGGGATAAATTCTGGGAACCTGAGCACAGAAAGATGGCTTAATGTATCGTGATCTTGATAAGCGGCTATGTATTGGCGGTTGATTTCATCAAAAATATCTTGTGCCGCCCATTTTTTGAGATCAACCTTTTTTTGCGATACTACTTTTTCTCTGGCATTGATTTCCCAAGCATACAAGTTGTAATAATTCAAGAGCGTGGTGGCATAGAACCAATGCATGAGTGCCTTATATTGAATCTCCGTGGGCCAAGGATTTTCCATCATGAACCGCACGGCGTTTTCACCTCTGGCTAGGTATTGCTTGAATGACACAATCTTCAAAAAAGCCTTGGTCCACTGCACTTGATCATTTTGGGACATGGCTTGGCGATAGATTTGCTCCGCAGTCTCCAATGCTTGGGCATATTGGTACTCATCTTGAGCTTTCTTGACTTGTTGCCAAAGTTCTTCGAAACTCTTGGATTGCGGATGTATTTGGACCATCGCTAAAATCCATCCGAATAGCAAAAAAATAGAAAGCCATTGTTTTGCCATACTATTTCCTTTCTAAAATTGTCCGACCAAAAATCAAAGCATAGTAACGCACCTTCACTAAATGGCACTGAACGGCAATTGTCTAACATCAACGCGCATAACAAAAATATGCTATGCGCGTTGAGGAAAATGCTACTTTTCTTCTGATTCTTCTTCTATTTGAGGCTGTTGCTTGTCTTTTTTACCCTTCAAGATTTTTAAGGCTGCCATGCTTTCCATGGTTTTTGCACCTGCTGGAAGATCGGTCCAGAATGTGCCTTCGCCTGTGTAGCGTATAAATATCTTTAGATTTTCGTTGAGATTCAGGGTGAAGTTGTACAAAGTGTATTCTTCTGGGCCGCCAATGGCATTGATTTCTTGCACAAGCTTGTCTGCTTCTGCTCTACGTTTGAGTTCCTTGGCTTGAGCTTGGGCATCGCCTAAAAGTCTTGTGATATCGGCTTCGATGCCGGCTAATTCTTTCTCTAACTTAGCTACTTCAATCTGCTGTTCTGCTCGAATAGCAGCAACTTGGCGTTCGCCATCTGCAAGAATCGTGGCTTCTTCCTTGGCAGTGATGGCTTGAACTTCTTGAATCCCTTTGAATACTTCTTGTTTTAGCTTTTCCAATTGGTTGATGCTGATCTGGGTTTTCTGCAATTCCTTCTTGGTGTTCATTTCCTCATTGGCAATCTTAGATTTTTGGATTGGAGCGCGGATTTCCTGAGGAATTTTGATATTGCGCACTAGGCCCAAAAGGGCTTTGATGTCTTTGCTTTCGCAAATATCAACGAGCTTTTCTGTGAATTCATCTTGGAATTTTTCACGGCTCGTGCCTTCGATCAATTCAACTGCGCCATATTTGGAGCCTTCGATCCGGCATAGAGATTCCACTTGAGGCCGAACAATTTTATCCATCACATCATCCACATTGCCAAATCGTTCAATGATATAGGGAACCTTATCTGGCAAGATGCCCCAGACTACCGTAATATCCACTTCGATTTGGAAGCCATCTTTGGATCTAAAGTTAATGCCTTCAAATGAAGTCTGTCTGTATCCAATATCCACCTTCAGCACAGAATACGCCTTTGGATTGACATAGTATATCCCTGGGTTGAGAATTTGCTGCATCACGCCGCGTTCGCCTGGTCTGGCCAAACGATTTTCAGACGGTGGGTTACCAGCTTGAGATACAACGCAACCAACATAACCAGGTTCAATCTTGATAGCATTGCTTACTTTGATTTCATAAGCATGTGGATTGAGCCGCCAAATACCTGGAGTCAACGGTTCCTGGATCACACCTTTTTGAGGTTTTTTGATGTCTGAAGAGACCAGGAATTCTCCCTGCAATGGGTTTGCTCCAGAGCGTGATTCCACAATTCCAACCTGTAATGGTTCGATTCTAGCAGAAAAACGGTTGATATGCTGCACCGTGCAATCGTTCACAATAGGGTTGATGAAATATCGGCCTTCGCCATAGATCTTTTTTTGGATCCCTTTGATGCCTTCATCTACCACGCGATCTGTCTCTGCGTTGGGGTTTTCTGAACCAATCTTAGAATTGATGTATAAAATTTCCCAAGGTTCTACGTAAATGCGACAGATCATCCATTCCCAGACCACCACATAAGCAATTGCAAACACAAGAATGGTGATGAACATGGGCATGATCACAGAATTGATACGTTCAGACATGGCTTATTCTCCCTTTTTGCTGGATTCTTGCTGAGGTATTTCAGGTTTCGGCTGCTGAGGCATTTCAACTTTCGGTTTTGGACTCATTTGCCCCATATCGCGGAACACGTTTAAGAATGGGCTGTCTGTATTGGCCAGAATATATTCCAAAGATGCGGAAACCTTTTTCAGCAACAGGAAATTGGCGTAATTAGCACCAGTCTTAAAAGCTGCGCGCGCTTCTGCAATACCACTTGCCTCGGCTTTGTTCTGCATGCGCACTACATCAGCTTCAGCTCTGGCGGTCATGATGATCGCCTGTGCTTCATTTCTTGCGGCTTCCAGACGCTTCCTTGCCACTTCTACCTTGCGTGTCATGCCAATGATGGCGACCTCTTTTTCACGTGCGGCATTGGTCTTATTCACTTCTACTGTGGTTTGTGCTCTAGTTTTACGGATTTCAAAATCCTTACGAGTGGCTTCCATTTGCAGCTTAATCTGCTCTTTTTCGCGTTCCATTTCTTGATCATATTTTTCACGATCTCGAATTGCAATTTCGCGTGCTTGAATTGGGTCGCAGATTTCATCTGGAGGCATGCATTTTGTGACTCTTGCTGCACGAATGATGATGCCTTCATGCTTGCAGCTTATCGAAAGGTTTTCAAAAAATGTATTTTGGAATTGTTCACGTGTGAGACCAGAGATATAGTCTCGTGCCATGTATTTAGAGCCTTCAATACGAATGAAGGCACGAGCATTGGGGAGAATGATCTTTTCTTCGACGCACGCAATCATATCCCGATCATCTTGATACTTAACATATACCTCAGCCACACGTTCAGTATCAATGTGCCATTCAATATTGCCTTCCATGGTAATCATAAATCCATCAAACGATGGGAATAGCACTTGATGTGGTCCTGTTAAATCAAAGCGATGAGATCGGATATCCACCGGAGTTACTTGTTTTTCGAATGGATTGAAATAGTAGGTACTTGGATGCAGGGTTTCATCACTTACTCCGCGTTCGTCTTCATTCACCAGGAACGAACTTCTTTCCAATTCATTCGGAAACAGATCAGCCAATAGCCAGCGATTCACTTGGAGCAATTCTTCACCCTGCATTTGCTTTTGTAGCACAAGCTTTACATCAGGCTGCAAGTTAGCAGCAGGATAGGCATCTGCCTTGTATAAAAGTTGGGGTCTGGAAATGATTCGATTGAGCTCATTCACAAACGCTTTTTTAAATACCTTGGTAGGCGGCAATGATGGATTATATTGACGGAGCATTTCTTGGATTTGAGGAGTCAGTTGGGCAAACACATACTTGGCTGCAGGCGTATCACCTTTGACCAATTGGAGCACTAAGGATGCTGCATCTTTTAGATCGCCCATGCAAAAAGTTTTATTCGTAGGCAATGGAGCAGCCAGGTTGGTCACTACCCCACGATGGCCCTGAGGCACTACATACGCAGGTGCCCGAATTACCTGATATGCATAAGGATTGACCAAATGCTGGCCAGGCATGAGCACATCTCGCATGATCCCCATTTGGCCTTCTTCTGCCAAAACTTGATATTTGGTGGTGTCCAATGGCTTGCCAAACAGCCGGACTTTGACTCCAACTTCACCGGCAGAAATCTTTGTTTGCTTTACAATTACATAGTCCCAGGTATAAGGATTGAAAAAGTGCCAGCCTTCTGGTAAGGTATCCAGATGGATGCCTTTATAGTCAGGAGTTGGTGCAATGGTAGGACAGGAAAGTAAATAACGATACTCATCTCTCTGAGCATCATAGTTAGTTAAATCCATCCCAGTTTTTTTGATTAAAATAGCCATTTCACCTTCTTGCACTAAGATAATACCTTTGGAAAAGAAAATCGCTAAAGCAATTAATACAATGATCACGAGATAGCGCACAATGCTTGAAAAAAACTTCTTGAGTAAAAAAGAGATTGGAATAGCATTGATTTCATCATTCAAACTATGCGGTCGTTGTGGATTCATAAATTTCTCCCTGCGTCAAAAATATTTGACGCAAACTACTCATAAAAAGCATGGAATAAATCATCTACCTTGCTCATGGACTATCATAGCCCGGATTTGTAGTGTAGGTGAAAAGGATGCCATGATGTGAATCTACAATAGAACAAAACAAGCCCATTTGCAAGAAAAAAAAATTTTTTTCTCACAACGGGCTTGTTGTAAAGCTCAGGGACATCGTCTTTCAATTTTTTAATTTTCTAGAAAAAATAAAAGATGATTCAATCTAGCAAAAATCTTTTTACAAAAATCTGCGGACCAATAAAGTAAAATTGCAATGCTCCAGCTTGTGATGTGAGATATACTTGAGTGCCTGGCACCTGATATTTTTGGATGACTTCGGATTGTTCAAATCTGGCATCGGCATTGACAAAAGCAATCTTTGGCAAAAAGTGCTGATGCAGTGCCTTGGAGAGGGACATTTTTCCAGCATGATGAGGTATTTGCAAGATATGTACGGGACCTATCTTTTGTTGTAAAAGTACCTTACCGCTTTTATAGCCTAAATCTGCGGTTAAAAGAATTCGATGATGGCCCATCCGAATCAGGGCCAGGAGCGAGCGCTCATTATCCCAGTTGCTTTTGGACGGCTTGATGGAATGCCCAGGATCTAGAAACGCAAGATTTTGTAGCCCGGGGAAAGTCTGTTGATGGGCTACTTCAATGATAGGAATGCCCGCTTGTTGCATTTCCAAAAGCAAAGGTTGGCCATGATCTCGAAAACCAGTATTTACATAAATGCCTGAGACTGATACACAGCGAAGTATGTCAGCAATTGCATTGCAGTGATCCGCATCAGAATGGGATAAAATAATGCCATCGAGGTGGGTGATTCCACGATGCTTAAAAAAAGGCACAAAAATTTGGCTGCCTGCACCTGGATTTTTTGATCCACAGTCGTATAAAATGCGTTGGCCTGTTTTAAACTTGAGGTAAATTCCGCACCCATTCCCCACGCTTAGGACTGTCATTTCTTCCGAACGCTCTGTGAGAATTCGGCAATGGCCGGATCCAAGCACAAGGATGAATGCAACCATGGTATAAAGATAAGCACGCTGGTTTTTGAAATATCCCACCATCACCCATAGATAAAACAACGCCACGAAAACCAGAATCGGAGGCAATAAAAAGAGCACCACTCCAGGCACAAGGGCAAATCCATGCACCATAGTCTGCAGGAGCCAAATGAGACAATGCAAGCAATATCCCAATGCCATGCCAATCCAGCCAATTCCCAAAATAGTGAACATCAGCAAGCAGGCAAGTGCTAAAATCAAGGTCACTAATGGAATGGTCAGGATGCTCCACAATGGCGCTAATACTGAGATATAGCCAAAATGCAGCACAAGCAAGGGGATCGTGATCCACCAGGTGCACCAAGAAAGTACGGTCAGTTCCCGGACATAATGCCAGCAGTACGCTCGAATATATTCCCACCCTTTGATCTTCTGTCCGTATATTTTGGTCTGCATGGGTTGGGCTAATGGCTGATATACTCGAATGATGGCCAAGGATGCCAGGCAAGTGAGCTGGAATCCAGGCTGCCAGAGGTCTAGCGGCTGGATCCATAGAATCACCAACGCGGCTAAACTTAAGGTATGTATGGAACGCGGTCGAGATCCAGTTAAAAGCGAGGTGATATAAAATCCAATCATCAATGTACTCCGCAGCACAGGAACTTGAAGATTGGTCAAGAGCGCATAAAATGCCAAAAATATCAAGAGCAAAATGTAACCAATTGCATAAGGAATACGTAATCGTAAGATGATGCGATACAATAGCCAAGCCAAAATCGAAACATGCAACCCAGAAATCGCTAAAAGATGATACACACCCGTAAGCTTAAAATCTTCGAGCACAGAATCGGCCACAAGCTCACGGGTTCCTAACAGCAATGCACCAACCATAGCACCCGAATATCTACCCACCACCTCACGCAGGATTTCCACATACCGATATCGAAGATGATGGACCCAGGCCATGATGGGATTGCCCGCATTGCTTTGCAAAAACAAGACATTGGATGGATATTTAATCGTCATCCGATGAAAAATTCCCTGGCCTTGCCAATACATTTGCAGATCAGCCTGCCCTGGATTTTCCGGGCCTTGAATCCGGGCTACCCAACCCAGGACTTCCACTTGATCACCATATTCAAGCCTTGGCATTGTTCCAAGGACTTTGATTTGCAACTGCATTTTCTGCTCACACCAGGTAAAATCCGGCTGCTGAATTGCTTCGGATTCCAATAGCCAATCATTTTTATAAAAACAGCCCATCTCATCGCCAGGTACCACATTCAACCAATGCGTAGGCCAAGGCGGGCTAATCACAATTCCCCGAATCCGAAGCAAGACTCTTTCAGAGGCTAGAGCCGGCATTGGAATATCGGCTTCCAATCCCATCCGCCACAGCCCACATAAAAAAATGACGATATAAAACACATATCTCCAGCCCAACCAACACCAAAGCCCAAAGTACAATATCGCACACAGTAACGCCGTCTTCGGCCCAATGGGCACAATCCGATGCACAGCAATGCCAAAGCTAAACACAATCAATACCATTGGAATTAAGGAAAGATGCGTGATCATGAATCGGTCAGTATGCTTCATACAGTTGTCCTTTACTGATTTTGACAGGGAAGCCCGCTACCATGCATTATGTCTGTTGGAATGCTTGTCGTTTGTATTTCGACGTAGGGCGACTTGCAATGGTCGTCATTTGTATTGGACGTAGGGCGACCAGCCGGGTTGTCCCTACAATGCTTGTCGTTTGTATTTCGACGTAGAGCGACCAGCGGTCGCCCTACACGGATACCCTAGCCAACCTTCTCCTGCAATTGGCGGGAAGACGCATTGTCTCTTAAATCGCCATGCATATGCCAATTTAGCAGCGCCCCAGAAACCGGTCGAAGGCAAGTTGAGGCCTTCGCAATATCGCATTGCAGGCCATACCCCGTTCGATAGCGTCTGCTGCAATTGGCGGGAAGACGCACTGTCTCTTGCATCGCCATTAAAGATTATAATGCGCAACCTGCACAGCCCCCCTATACTGGATGGATTCGGCGATGTGGTAGGGTTGGATGGATTCGGATTGTTCTAAATCAGCGATGGTGCGGCTGACTTTGAGGATTTTATGGTAGGCACGTGCAGATAGTCCTTTTTGATGCACAGCCTGATTCAAGAGTTTTTCTGCGTGATGGTCAATGGTGCAGTATTGCTTGACCAGATTCGGCGACATTTGGCTATTGGTCAGGATTCCAGTTCCTGCAAAGCGTTTTTCTTGGATTGCTCGCCCGCGTTTTACAGCTTCTTGCATAGTCTGTGAATCCATGCCATTGATCGGACTGAGCAAGTCTTGGTATTTAATTCGAGAGACCACGAGGTGTAGATCAAAGCGATCAATCAATGGTCCTGAAATTTTTCTCAGGTACCTTTCGATGGAAAACATGCTGCACCTGCATGTGTGCAGGGTATCTCCAAAATAGCCACAGGGACATGGATTCATGGCAGCAATGAGCAGGAACTGAGCAGGAAAGGTTACGCTTTCTCGTGCGCGTGTGATAATGAGATAACCTGATTCCAAAGGCTGGCGCAGGACTTCCAAGCTTTCGCGGGTGAATTCAGCAAATTCATCCAGGAACAGCACGCCATTATGAGCAAGGCTCAATTCCCCAGGCCGCGGATTGCTGCCTCCACCGGCCATGCCAATGTTGCTGATGGTGTGATGTGGACTGCGAAAGGGCGGGATCTGCAACAATCCATGCCCAGGCTCAATCATCCCGCAGATGCTGTAAATACGTGATGTCTCTAATGCTTGATGAAAGGTCAATGTAGGCAAAATTGTGGTGATTCGCCTGGCAAGCATGGTTTTGCCTGAGCCAGGTGGCCCAATCATCAGGCAATGATGCCCGCCTGTGGCAGCAATCAACATGGCTCGTTTTCCATACTCCTGGCCAACGACTTCGCTATAGTTGATTGTCTCTTTAGCCTCTACTTTATTGGTGCTATTGGGACGATATGCTGGCACTGTGATTTCTGCAACCAGCCATTTGACCGTGCGTTCCAAAGATTCCATTGGATAAATTTCCACTTGATCACAAATTGCCGCCTCTTCTGCATTTTCTTGAGGCACCACAATTTTGCGTATCTTATTGCGATATGCAGCATCTACCATAGCAATGATGCCTTTCACAGGCCGCAAAGATCCGTCCAAAGCCATTTCTCCAATAAAGGCAATATTGGATAGTGGATCTTTGGGAATTTGCTCACTCGCAGCCAAAACTGCAATGCTCATAGGCAAATCATACTGCGGCCCCTGTTTCTTAAAATCCGCTGGTGCTAAATTGATCAAAATTCGTTGGCAAGGAAAATAAAATCCAGAATTGGTCACGGCTGTCTTGACTCTGTGCTCAGCTTCTCGGATGGCTGTGTCTGGAAGCCCAACAATGGTTAATTTGGGAGTTTTATAGCATAAATCTGCTTCTACCTGAACCACAAGGCCATCAATGCCTTTGATAGCCAATGTCCATGCCTTAGCTAACATGATGATCTCCTTTATCAAAATAGGCGTGTAAAAATTGTATACATCATTCTACTAAGGCAGCGGACAAAATGGATTAAATATTGATTTAAGATAATGTACTAAAAAAACTTAAATCAATTTTGAATGATTTAGCATTTTTCCCAACTTGTTTATTTTTTGCTTGATCTATGGCTCACGAGCAGGTACAATATATCAATCTCAAAAAAGGTGCCCTAACCCACCTTTTTTCTATGTGTTCCAATTTTTTGGAAAGGATGTAGCAATGGAATTTGGAATTTTCAAAGTCCCTGAACCTGTGAACGAACCAGTGCTTACTTACGCACCTGGTGATCCCAACCGAGAAATGCTTCAGAAAAAGTATGAAGAAATGAAGCAACAAAAAATTGAAATCCCATTGATCATTGGCGGCCAAGAAGTTCGGTCTGGAAAAATTGGAGAATGCCGCATTCCTCATGATCATCACCATGTTTTAGGCACATACCATAAAGCAGGCGAAAAAGAAGTCAAAATGGCGGTCGAGGCTGCCATGGAAGCCCGTAAAACCTGGGCACAAACCCCATTCCATTATCGCGCTGCTATTTTCCTAAAAGCTGCTGAACTAATGTCCAAAAAATATCGCAACATGATGAATGCTGCGTGCATGCTTGCCCAAAGCAAGACGTGCCATCAAGCTGAAATTGATATTGTTTGCGAATTGGTGGATTTCTTCAGGTTTAATGTGAAGTATGCTGAACAAATCTATGCAGAGCAGCCCATGTCTTCCCCTGGTGTCTGGAACTGGATGGAATATCGGCCTCTCGAAGGCTTTGTGTTTGCAGTGACTCCATTTAACTTCGCATCCATTGCAGGGAACTTGCCGACTGCTCCTGCGATCATGGGCAATGTGGTGTTATGGAAACCTGCTTCTTCGACCATCTATTCATCCTATTACATCATGAAGGTCCTCCAAGAAGCAGGGTTGCCCGCTGGCGTGATCAATATGATTCCAGGCGATGGCTCTGCAGTAGGCGACATTGTACTCAGGGATTCCCACCTAGCCGGGATTCATTTCACAGGGAGCACAGGCGTGTTCCAAAATATGTGGAAAACCATTGGCCAGAATATTGATAAATACATCAGCTATCCCAAGATTGTGGGTGAAACAGGCGGTAAGGACTTTATGGTAGTCCATGAATCTGCTAATGTAGATGAAGTCGTGACAGCCATGATCCGAGGCGCTTTTGAATACCAAGGCCAAAAATGCTCCGCGGTTTCCCGTGTGTATGTCCCAGATTCCAAATGGCCGGCCATTAAGGAAAAATTGCAAGCAGACATCAGCACCATTCGTATGGGCGATGTGAGCGATTTCAGCAATTTTATGGGTGCTGTGATTGACCGCAAAGCGTATGACAGCATTGTCAAGTACCTCCAAATTGCTGCCAAAGCCCAAGATCAATGCCAAATCTTGACAGGCGGGAAGTACGACGATTCCAAGGGATATTTTATTGAACCGACCATTCTGGTGACAAGCAACCCTCATTTCACCACCATGGAAGAAGAAATCTTTGGACCAGTGCTGACCATTTACGTATATCCTGCCAATCAATTTAAAGAAACATTGGAAATTTGCAACCGCACTTCCCCTTATGCGCTCACAGGCGGCGTTTTTGCCCAGGACATCAAAGCAATTGAATTGGCCTACAACATGCTCCGCGATGCATCCGGTAACTTCTACATCAATGATAAAGTGACCGGCGCAGTGGTCGGACAACAGCCGTTTGGAGGAGCCCGTGCGTCTGGTACCAATGACAAAGCCGGGTCCTACCTCAACCTGCTCCGATGGGTCAGCCCAAGAGCCGTAAAACTTACCTTTGACCCACCCAAATCCTATCGCTACCCATTCTTAGGCAAGTAAGCAATCCATAACAAAGCAAGCCGCAGATGCGGCTTGCTTCAATCCATAGCAAAGCAAGCCGCAAATGCGGCTTGCTTTGTAGATTGATGGCGGTATTGAGAACTCTCGTATAAGATTGCACTGCAGCAAAGTTTTTTGCCGCGAAGCGGTTTGGGAATAAAGCCTGGGGTTTTTAACCGGTTTTTAACCCCAGGTTATGTCGACTCTTATCGTGTCCTGAAGGGACACCGGAAAACCTGGCATTCTATCAAAGAGAACTTTTATTTCCGAGCGAATTTTTTTTGATTGATACAGATTAAGGATATTTTTTTAGTATATTCTAGCATAACAAGTTAGAATTTCCGAAAATCCACGTATTGAGGCTGTAAAGTCATTTGTCATGGATGCAACTCAATCAATGCTTCTTTTTTGCCTTTTTCCCAGCCCAATTTTGGCACAAATAGATGCACTGGTTGCAAACCGACTTTAATTCATGATCATCAGGCTGGATGGGCAGAGTCCGCTGGCGAAATTTGGTATAGGCAAGGCCATCCCAAATTTGTTGCAAGGTTTGCTGCCGTACATTTCCCATGATGTAATCTTTACGTTGAGATTGATATTGAGCATAATCCTGGTTCGAAAACTCAGCAAAATGGCAAGGGTGGATATATCCATAAGGATTCATAAACAAGAGCCGATTGATATAAGGGCAATATTGTGGTTCTTCCAAGAGCAAACGAGCTGGAACATGGTTCTGGAAATCTTTCAGTGTCATGGTTCCTTGTTGGATCATTTTAAAAATATACCATTGATACGACAACGAAAATTGGCTGTCTTTTTCTTGCTGCATCTTCTGAAGCTGGCAAAATTGTTCTTGCAATATATTCATGTCTTGATCTGTAAACGCAAGGTCCCCATAGCCATGCAAGACCCCAAACCTGACCCAAGGAATACCCAGGCTTCGCAGAACATGGCAGACTTCTACAAGTTGATGCACATTTCCAGGCAATACAGTAAAAAAAACATCCGCTAAAATTTGATGAGCAAGCAGAGATTGAAGTGCCAAGATCGCGCGTTCAAAGGAACCATCACGGCCACAATGCTTGTCATGCACCTCATGAAGCCCCAATAGAGAAACCGCCACGATAAATTGGGGAGATATCACACCAGCAATAGCCGCAAGTTTCTCGCTCATCCCCGCAAGAATCTCCCCATTGCTGACCACAGAAACCGTCAGCCCTAACTTCAATGCCTGCTCTGTCAAGTCCAAAAAATCCGGCCTTAACGTTGGCTCACCACCTGTTAAGGTAATCCGTTGAATTCCAAAACACAGCATATCTTTGAACAACGTAATATACTCCTGCGTATCCAGTTCCACCATCCCTCCAACTTGCTCCTCTTTTCTCCAGCCCCAACGATCACACATGACACATTGATGATTGCACTGATTCGTGATATGCAGCCGAATGCTTCTCGGTTTTTTATCCATTGAAAAATCCTCTTTTCATAATAGAAAATCCTTGAGAAAACAAATTGGATCATATCAAAAAATAAAAGAAAAAGCAAATGCCAAGAGATTCTATCCTAAAAATACTGAGGTTGAAGAAATCGTCTTGGGAGATGAAGAGAGTATCTTGGAGATGAAGAAATCGTCTTGGAGATGAAGAGAGCATCTTGGGAGATGAAGAAATCGTCTTGGAGATGAAGAGAGCATCTTGGAGATGAAGAGAGCATCTTGGGAAATCGTCTTGGGAGATTGCGTAAAGGAGGAAAAAATGCAGATCCCTGGATTTACTTTCCTGCGTATATCCCGATATTCGTGTGGTGGTATGGCAAACACAGTGGAAGAATACCGCCATGACCAAACCGGCCTAGAATTCGTGCTGATTCCAGGCGGTATATTCATGATGGGCAGCCCAACGAGCGAAATAGAGCGTGACGCAGACGAAGTGCAGCACCAAGTGACATTATCGCCCTATCTGATTTGCAAGACCGCAGTGCCCCAGTCAGCCTGGGAACAGGTGATGGGCAACAACCCATCGAACTTCAAAGGCCCCAACCTACCAGTAGAGTCCGTTTCCTGGGAAGACTGCATGGCCTTTTGCCAAAAAACCCAGCTTGTGCTTCCCACAGAAGCACAATGGGAATGTGCATGCCGAGCAGGAACCCAAACGCCGTTTAACATTGGCCCAAACATCGCCACAGAGATTGTGAACTATGACGGCAACTATCCTTATGCAGGAGCCACTCCTGGCCAATATCGCCAAACAACCATACCAGTAGCAAGCCTTCCCAATGCCAATGCATACGGACTCTATGACATGCATGGCAATATCTACGAATGGTGCTCGGATTGGTCCGGGCCATATCCAACATCCCAATCTATTGATCCAAAAGGAGTCGAAATCGGTACATACCGCATCTTGCGCGGTGGATGCTGGTGCAGCCTCGCCCGCGGCTGCAGATCAGCATTCCGCTCCTACGACATCCCATCCCTTCGCCTCATCCATGTTGGATTTCGTCCTGTGATGTGCCTATCCGAAAAGTCAAGTGATTGATAAATAAAGGTTTAAGATGATTTTTTGTTAGCGTAACAATTACGCTACTGCTACGCTAAAGGGGTTGACGGCTGCAGCCAAAAAATCTAAAAAATCTAAAATTAGATTGGCAAAAGCAAGGAAATTTGCTATTCTGTGGACAAAAAAATAGGAGAAGTGCGCCGATGTAGTTTCTAACAATTGTGCCATATAACTATAGGAAACACAAGGATTTAACGCCACTGACCTAGATTTTCCGAACTAGACTCGGCTAGCGGAAGGGGGACATCGAAAGACTTACATCAAGCCTTAGATGTC
>JAKLHB010000081.1 GCA_022710345.1 Planctomycetota bacterium | reverse complement strand
TAGAAACCCCAGGCTTTATTCCCAAACCGCTTCGCGGCAAAGAACTTTGCTGCAGTGCAATCTTATACGAGAGTTCTTTATGGGCAAGCTAACGGATTTTGTGAGCCACTATGTCAGTCAATTGCCCGGCTTGTCATTCAAATGAAAGCAAGCCGACAGTATGCTGCATCTTGCACTACATTGGAACTTTGGCCCAATCTTTGAGGAAGGGTTCTATGCCTTTATCTGTCAAAGGATGAGAGGCGATTTTGCTAAATACCTCATTTTATCTCTTGCCATTTTGCTTTACGTTTTTCTAAGAATGCAGATAATCCTTCTTGGCCTTCGGTGCTAGTGCGCAATTGGGCAATCATATTGGCTGTGTAGGGGCCGTATTCATGGGCAGGCATTCCAGGGACACGTTCCAAAAGTTCTTTGGCCATTTTCAATGCTTGGGGGCCGCAGCAAAGAATATTCTGCACAATTTCGTCCACGACTTTGTCAAGGTCTGCTTCAGGCACAGCATCGTGGATGAGGCCGATTTCTTTGGCTTTGGCTGCATCTATTCGCATGCCTGTTAAAAAATATGGGCGTAGTTTGCCGTCCGGGATTCGGCGTAGAAGATACCCAGAGATGCAGGCAGGGACTAATCCAATGCGCACTTCGGATAATGAAAACAAAGCTGCTTGATTGGCAATAGCAATATCTGAGACAGCCACAATTCCAACGCCACCGCCAAAAGCAGAGCCATTGATTTTGGCAACTAAGGGAATAGCTAGATGTGCTAGCGCGTCGAACATGGCGGAAAGGCGATATGAGTCTTCGAGGTTTTGGGCAAGTGTGTAATCTTTCATCCGCCTCATCCAATGCAAATCTGCTCCTGCGCAAAAAGATTTTCCATAACCCGTGAGAACGACCACACGGATATTTGGATTTTTCTGAATTTCGGAGCAGAGCTGGCAGATTTCTTCAATCATGACATCATCAAAAGCATTATGAATTTGGGGCCGGTTTAAGCAAACTTCCAAAACAGCATTTTTCTGATTCACAACAAGCGTTTGATATGTTGCCATATATGTGTGTCCTTCCTTTGTGAGGCTGAAATTGCGCCAAATAGTCAGTCAATGGTCTGTCAACTCAGTTTTTTTACATCTCATGGTGTGATACATCGTCAACATCAGGTAGCTACGACTACGTTTTTTCAAAGAGCTACAAAATTTTAATTTTGGGCCTGTAGCGGCAATTGTGCTACCTGCAAAAATAGCAATTCTGTATGGCCATACATGCGGTTGTCTTGGAGCATGAGAGGCCGAGGTAATGGAAGTCCTTGTAGTATGCCGCGGCGATAATGCAGAACCAAGCATGCGCCTGGATGCATGATTTCTTGGGCTAATTGGGCCAGGTATTCCATACAATGCCGTCTTGTCTCCGGCTGATCAAAGTAATGATAGGGTGGGTCAAAGAAGAGAATGTCAAAGCATTGGCCATGCAATCGAGGGATGATGTGAAAAGCATCATGTTGAATCACTTGGCTTTTTTCATGCATCTTACATTTTTCAATATTGCGCTGTAAAACAGCGTAGGTCTCCTTGGATTTTTCTATAAAGTATGCCATTTGAGCCCCGCGCGATAATGCTTCTAACCCTAGCGCTCCTGTGCCAGCAAATAGATCTAGCACTTGGCGTTCTATCACAGTATCGCCCAAAATATTAAATAAAGCTTCTTTCACTCGATCTAGCATAGGCCGAGTGCTCATTCCGTTGGGGCTAAATAATGTAATCCCTTTGGCAGTACCAGCAATAATTCTCATGTTTTCTACTTTTTCGAATAAAGCACGGATAATTTATTATCAGGATTATGGTTATGCGTAGGCATTTGCTGAACCTTAATCGGACGACTCTTTTGTACTTTGGCCTGCGATGAATTTCGCTTGCAAAGCTTGCCCGCGGGCTTCAAGAGCTTGTTTTTGCAGATCATCGCAAGGCAATTGAGGTTTTAGGGTATAATGAAATTGGGGATTGTCTGTATATTCAAGAGGAATTAAAAATTCGCTTACAAAATCAATTGGGAAATATTGATACCAAGGGCAAGGGACTTCCTGCATCGTAGTATAAGCTTGATAACGTGCATAATATAAGCTAATTTCCCGTGTTCCATAAAATGCAAATGGAACTGTAATCGGTGTTTTTCCAATGGGTTGCCCATCTAGCCATACCATGGCACCAGGCGGATCAGAAAGAATGGTCAACTTGCGTTCCACACAGCAAGTGCTCAAGCAAAATAGCAGTATCAAGAAATAGCGCATCCTAGATTCTCCACCCATAGCAACGAATTTCATCAATGTTCAAAAAAAACTAGGTTTCAAAAAAAAAACCTAGTATCTGCTTTTCAGACACCAGGTTTTGATGAGGGCGAGAGGATTTGAACCTCCGGCCAACAGCTTAAAAGGCTGCTGCTCTACCAGACTGAGCTACGCCCCCAAGCATTATGCTATATAATATAGCATATTGCTGAGCAAATGTCAAGAACTTTTTTGCTAAATTTCTGAAATTTCTTTCTTTTTTTCTTCAAACTTTTTGCCGACCTTATCTTCATAAGCTTTGGTTAATTTTTGAATCTCATCCTGGAGTCGTTTAGATTCGTCTTCGCTCAGTTGTGATTCTTTTTCCATCTGCTCGGCTTTGCGGTTTCCATCGCGGCGTATATTTCGTATGGAAACTTTAGCCTTTTCAGCCATTTCTTTGACTTTGGCAATCAATTGTTGACGGCCTTCTTCAGAGAGAGGTGGTACAGTGATGCGAATCATACGACCATCATTTTGGATGGTGAACCCTAAGTTTGCTTTATTCAATGCAGTTTCAATATTTTTGAGTGATGCAGCTTCAAAGGGTTTGATTACCAAGATACGCGGTTCAGGAACCGCTATATTGGCAACTTGTTTGATGGGTGTAGGTGTTCCATAATGATCCACGCGAACACCTTCAATAAGCCCAGGAGTAGCGCGGCCGCTTCGAATACCACGCAATCCAGTTGTTAAAAATTCCAGGGCTTTTACCATATTGTCTTCGACTTCTTTTAGTACTTGATCAAATATAGGCATGGACGTACCTTTCTTTAGTCTGGCAATGCAAAGCAAACAGTAATTTGCCTTGTGCAAAGTACAGAGTTAAGCCGGTTTTGTTGCGGCAATCAGGGTACCAATATTTTCGCCTTGGACAATCCGCATGAGATTGCCTTTGCCCATTAAATCAAAAACTCGAATAGGGATTTGATTTTCCATACAAAAAGAGATAGCGGTGAAATCCATTACGTGATATTGGCCTGTTAAGACATCATTATACGTTAAAAAATCGAATCTTCGTGCTTCTGGATGCTGTACGGGATCTTGGTCATAAACGCCATCTACTTTGGTAGCCTTGAATAAGCATTCTGCAGAAATTTCGACAGCTCGCAAAGCAGCGGCTGTATCAGTGGTAAAATATGGATGTCCTGTTCCACCAGCAAAAATCACAATATTTCCTGAATCCAAGTATTCTAAGCATTTCTCGCGTTGATAAAATTCGCCTGCACCCTCAATCGCACGGGCTGTGAGCACACGCGTTGGGACTTTTTCATGAGCTAACAATGCCTGTAGCAACAGAGAATTGATTGTAGTAGCCATCATACCCATAGCATCTCCTAATGCTCGATCAATTCCAGATTTGGATATAATACTACCTCGTATGATGTTGCCACCTCCAATCACCAACCCAATCTGTAGTTTTTGACGGTGCAAAGCTGCGATTTCTTGCACGATCAAATTTGCAGTTTCCAGACAAAAAGTTTGATTACCACCTAAAATTTCACCACTCAGTTTTAGCAAAATTCTTTGGTACCGAATCGGACGATTATACATTGAGTTACCCTAGTTGCTAGTCTATCAGAAATGAACAGGAAAATTACCACTTGTATAGCAGCCCTGCGGCCTAAACCACAGGGCAGATCAGGTTACAGTTTTTCTGCCACTTGGAAACGTACAAATCTGCGGACTGTGATATTTTCTTTTGTAGTGGCAACTTTGCTTTTGATTAAAGCTTCAATCGTGATTGTTTCATCGCGGATAAAACTTTGTTCTAACAAAACAAAGTCTTTGTAGAATTTTTCCAGTTTGCCTTTGACAATATTTTCTTGTACAGGAGCCGGTTTATCTTTGACTTGATCTCGATAAATAGCCATTTCGCGATCAATGATGGCTTGGCTCAAGTCTTCACGTTTGACAACTAAAGGATTCATTGCGCAAATTTGGAGGCAAATCTCTTTGCCTAATTCTTGGAATTGATCTGTATTGGCTACAAAATCTGTTTCGCAGTTGAGTTCCAAGAGCACACCAATTTGGCTATTGCCATGTATATAGGAAAAAATCCTTCCTGCACCTGTGCCACGATTGGCTACTTTTTCTGCAGCAGCAAGCCCTTTTTTGCGTAAAATTTCAATCGCTTGATTCATGTCTCCATTAGCTTGTTCCAAAGCTTTTTTGCAATCAAGCATACCACAATTGGTTCTTTCTCTTAATTCTTTTACTAATTCATTGGATACCGCCATGGGTGTCCTTTCTAAGATATTTTTCACTTACTCTTTTAATGTAAGCAAGCATGATGAAGCTATCGAAAGATACTACGACAATCTGCTAGGTAGCCTAGCTTGGCTATTGATCGCCAAGACAAGGCCACCAAATTGAAAGCCTAGCAGTTATGATTATTCTTTGGGTTGTTCTGGAGGTGGAGTAGATGGGGCATCAGATTTGGGTGTAAATCCACCTTCTACTTTGGGTGCAAATCCACCTTCTACTTTGGGTGTAAATCCACCTTCTACTTTGGGTGCAAATCCACCTTCTACTTTGGGTGCAAATCCACCTTCTACTTTGGGTGCAAATCCACCTTCTCCGCGTGGTCTAAATGGTCTGTCGCCTGTTCTTTCGAATGTGCGTCCACCACCGGGACGATTACCACCAGTGCTACCGCCGCGATTGAAATCACGACGAACACGACTTTTCTTACCTTTGGCACCAGCGCTGGTAGAACGTTGGTCTGAAGAAACCTCGCGTTCATCTTTACCATGTCGTTCTTTGCCGCGTTCTTTGCCGCGTTCTTTGCCGCGTTCAATCTTCTCGTGAGGTTCTATCTTATCTTGAAGCTCAGAACCTTGTTTGCGGTCTCCCGAATCACTTTGTCGTCCTGTGCCGCCGAATTCATGCCGTCGTTTGGCCTCGATCTTTTGTTTTTCTTCCCACTCGGCTTGGCCAGCGACAATTGCATCAGTTAATTTGCCGAAAATCATTTCAATCGAGCGCATGGCATCATCGTTACCTGGAATTGGAATATCAATTAAATCTGGATCGCTGTCTGTATCCATTAAAGCAATGGTAGGGATATTGAGCTTTGCTGCTTCATGGACTGCAAGATGCTCTTTTTGTGGATCAACAATCACAAGAGCACCAGGAAGTTTATCCATTTTGCGAATGCCTTCCAAGTTGCGAGCGATTTTACGTTGTTCTCGGCGGAGCGTGGAAGCCAACTTTTTGCTTAAGCTGTCCATAGTTCCATCAGTTTCCATTTGCTCCAATTCTTCCAACCTTGCCAATCTAGTATGAATTGTGGTAAAGTTGGTCAAAGTTCCGCCCAACCAGCGTTCTGCAACATAAGGCATTTTAGATCGTTCTGCTTCTCTTCGGATGACGAGCTTGGCTTGCCGCTTTGTACCAACAAAAAGTACGGTTTGTCCTTCGGCAGTCAATTTTTTAAGGAAATAATAGGCCCGAATTAAACCTTTGACTGTTTCGCTGAGGTTAATGATGTGGATGAGATTTCGGCGTCCAAAAATATAAGGGGCCATCTTTGGATTCCACCTACTTACGCGGTGGCCAAAGTGAACGCCAGCTTCTAAAAGGTTCTTCACTGAAATAATCGCCAAGACTTAAAACCTCCATAAGTGTTCAAAACACATTACAAGAGAAAATGTTGCGCCGCAGGCACCGACCTGCGCGACTAGCCAATCAAAAAAGAATAAATTGATGATAACGTTTTTTGGAAGAACTTCACAATGGCAACTCAAGCAAAGATTGCTCATTCCGCCAATTGCAGCCGACGCTGTCGGCCGCTTTCTAGCCGGTAAAGCAACACAGCAAAGAATGTAAATTGTCTTTGGATGGTTTCTTGGGCGCGGCTGAATTGGCTCTCCCAAAATCCGTTATTGAACAGAATAAATTGATGATAACGTTTTTTGGAAGAACTTCACAATGGCAACTCAAGCAAAGATTGCTCATTCCGCCAATTGCAGCCGACGCTGTCGGCCGCTTTCTAGCCGGCAAAGCAACACAGCAAAGAATGTAAATTGTCTTTGGATGGTTTCTTGGGCGCGGCTGAATTGATACAAGCAGTAAAAAGCTGGCAGTTGACATAGTGGGGACCAAAAATCTGTTATCTTGAGAAGAATACTTAATAAAAAAATCGCAATGTTATTTACAACAATAAGTTAATCCCAAAATAGGTTATTGCTGCTAAACATCGTGCTTTGATTCTAACTTTTGCTATCCTTTTTGTCAACAAAATTTTATTGCGAAATTTTGGAAAAATTCTAGTAAATAAATAATATGATAAGTCTTTTATAAAAAAATAGTTATATAATATAACTCCAAGATTTATGACATATAAAAAAGATGTTGCAAATTTTTTTATAAAATGAAAAAATAGCGGATGTAGAATCTTTCATTTGGGCATAGTTCTCATTTGCACTTATTTGATTTCAAAAAGAAGAACATGATATGTTGAATCTAAAAAGATTTGGCTTTACACTTATGGAAGTGATGGTTTCGATGGCCATTTTAGCCATTGCAGTCACAACATTGCTTGTGATTCGGAATGATGCTATCAAAGAGGCTAGCCGTGCCAAAGAAGCACGGCGATTGAAGATGCTTCTGGAACAAAAAATGGGCGAAATTGTAGTCGGACTTGAAAAGAAAACCAGTGGATATTTTGCTGATGAAGGTTACCAAAATTATATTTGGCAGGCAGACATAAAGATAGTTTCATTGAAATCTCAACCTGATGCACTTAAAAAAGAAGTCCAAAGCATCAATTTGAAAAAAATTACGCTCACCATACGTGACAAAGAAATTGAATCTAGCAAAGGACAAACTATTGAAACTTATATTTTTGAAGAAAATCCAGAAAATGCGCCAGATGATACGCAAAAACCATCTACTGATTCGCAAACCACTAGTGATTCAAAATTTTAAAGCATCATACGGTTTTACTTTAATGGAAATCTTAGTGGCTATGGCTATTTTAAGTTTAATTTTGACTATGGTTTATACTATTCTTATATCCACTCTAAACTCACGAGATTTAGTACAACGGCAAACCCACTTAGATCGTACTGCTGATAAATTGATGGGGCTTATTGTGAGAGATTTACAGGCAGTGCAGATATATCAAATCCAAGGGTTATGCTTTGTAGGAAAATCTCAAGCCCAGGGAGATCGTGTTGACTTTGTGAGTAGTAGCGATAATCTTCTAGGCAGCGAGGAGGCCAAAAGCGATCTTTGCGAAATTAGTTATTATCTTAAGCCAAATACATCAGAGCATGGAGCTTATTTGTTGATGCGGCGGGAGGATTTTTTCTTAGATGATAACTTATTGGATGGAGGATTTGCGGTAAAGTTATATGATCGTGTGGCTGTGTTTCAACTGCGATATATAGATGACAAAGGAAATCCCAAACGTACATGGAATAGCCAAGATGATCAAGGCTTACCATTTAGCATTTGCATAACTCTTGGACTTAGATCTGCTCCACCTAGTGCTGATCCTGAAGTATTACAAAAAAGCATTGAGTACTATAAAGTTTATGTTCCAATCTTTGTCTCTTCTAAACCGCCACAAGCAAAACCACAAAAGCCTGGGACTTCTGAAAGTTCTGGAACTTCTGGTGGCTCTGAAGATACAGAAAATTCTGAAAAATGAATATGCCAAGCACCAAAATTCCTAGCTTAATATTGGGGATTGAAACATCTTGCGATGATACCTGTGCTGCGATTGTCCGAAATGGTCATCATGTTTTAAGCAACATCATTGCTTCCCAGCAAAATTTAGCATTGGGCGGAGTGGTGCCAGAAGTCGCAGCCCGGGATCATCTTCAAAAAATCAGCCAAGTCGTTATGTTAGCATTGAGCGATGCTAAGGTATCTTTCCAAGAGATTGATGCTATAGCAGTGACCAATCGGCCTGGGCTAGCGAGTGCATTGTTGGTAGGAGTGGCTTTTGCAAAAGCGCTTGCCTTTGCATTGCATATACCCTTGATAGGTGTTCATCACATCGAAGGACATATCTTTGCTAGTAGATTGGAAAATCCTGATATCCCATTGCCTTATGTTTGCCTTACAGTTTCAGGTGGCCATACTTTGCTGATGTTGGTACAAGGGCATTTCCAATACCAAATTTTGGGTCAAACTACAGATGACGCAGCAGGAGAAGCTTTTGATAAGGTTGCTCGTACACTTGGGTTAACATTTCCAGGTGGCCCTGCAATTGCTAAATTGGCAGCCCAGAATCTCCACGAACCTATTGTTTTTCCTTTGCCTATGATGTATTCTGGAGATGAAAATTTTAGTTTTAGCGGAATTAAAACAGCCGTACGTTATTATTGGGAATCACTTTCACAAGAGCAAAAAGCCTGTCAATTGACTGCCATTGCTGCTGGATTTCAGCAATCGGTTGTGAAAGTACTTGTTGAAAAAACCTGGCGAATGGTGCAACAATACAATGCGCGTGCTGTTGTGATCACAGGCGGTGTTGCTGCTAATCAAGAATTACGGCATCAGATGTTATGCAAAGCCCAATCCAGTGCTGTATCCGTGTTTTTCCCTTCTTTACCATTGTGCACAGACAATGCAGCAATGATTGCTGGACTTGCATTTTACAAATTGCAGCAAACCTGCTGTAGCGACTTGAATTTGGGAATTCAATCTAATGTAGTTTGTAAGACCATAGTAAAAAATGGCTTATAACTTATTAAATGGAAGTGGGCATGATCTCAAATCAAAATCTACGAAAACTTGTGTTAGCTCAAACACAAGATTTAACAAAAAATTGGCCAAAGCTGGGCCAATATTTACGCCTCATTGTTGAGCAACAGCTCTACGAACAATGGGGTTTTAAAAATTTTTTAGATTATTTAGAACAAGAATTGCGCGTTCGGCAAAGCATCATCATGGAAATCATAGACAGTGCTCATTTTTTTCAACGTTGGTTTCCAAATCAATATCAAAAAATATTAGAAAGCAATGATGAATTGCCCGTTCAATTTCCAAGCTATGAATCTGTCAATGTATTAGTCAAATATGAAAAAAAAGTACGGCCTGCGCATCAAGCTTTATTCAAGGAAATCGTTCACGATGTATTTGCCAACAAGATGTTACCTAAGGACATCATTACTAAATTAAGCAACATCATTCAGGATATAGAAAGCGCAGGTGCTATTGCTATTTCTGAGTTTAACACTCAGTTGCAAATAAAGCTAAATGAGATTCAAAGCGATGCGCCACACGCATCAGGCAGCCAAAGTATTTCTAAGGTTTCTCGTCGTTCTGTATGGGACAACGTGACAGACTCAAGGATCATTCGAGCTGGGACTGCAGCCCCAGCCACTAGCCAGGTTGGAACCCAAGTGAAAACAGGTGTCATTCCTGTTAATCCGCAGCCAACAGCACAGTCACAAGCTCGCGCTCCTACTCAACCTTTAGCTCAAGATAGCTATCTATCATTTGGGGATTCAAAATTTGCTGACTCTGTCGGATCCCTTAGCCAATCTATGAGTAGCATAGGGGATTCAAGTTATAATCCAAATATAATGGATTCAAGCAACATTCCTCTACCAGTGCCTTCTCGTATACCTTTGCAATCTGGTCCCAAGCCTAAAGAATCAACAGATACTCAGGCAATCACAGCTAAAATGGCACCTGGAGAACTACCTTCCAAGTCAGGCAAGACCAAGGAAGAAGGAAAAAAAACTACTTTACAACAATGGATCACAAAACTTAGAGCATTGGTCCAAGTAATTCCAGTTGGGCTATATTTAACGATTGTGCTTTTCCTTATTTTTTTAATCTCTGGCATCCATTTTTATAAAAAATGGAAAATTCAGCAAAATGAACAACAGGCCAAGGAATATCTCGAAGAAGCCGAACAATTAGAATCCTTGCAGCAATGGCAGGATGCTATTGCTGCTTACAATCGTGCTAAACTTTATGTATCTCAAGAAACTATTGCATCTATTGAAGATAAAATTGCGAGTATTGAGACAAGATTAGTATATATTGCAACAATACAAGAAAAATTTTCTAAGATTTTTGAAAAAGCACAGCGTGCTGAAGATCTTCAACATTATCAAGAAGCTCTTGCATTTTTTGAAGAAGCTAAAGATTTATATGAAAAAGAATTTGCTATTCTCAGCAAAGGCAAAGTGTATCAAGAAATGGGTGAAAAATTACTCGACAAAATCATCAGCAATCGCACAAGCCATGAAATATTAATGAATAAAACTTTAGCCTTTCGCAAGGTGTATATGCTAGCAGAAAAATACGCCCAAGAAGGTAAATGGCAGGATGCCTATATTGCATATCAACGTGCTTATGAGCTAGACCATACATTCAATCCTGAGCTTGAAAAAAAAATCAATGATGCAGAAAAAAAACATAACGCAATGATTGAAGCAAAATTTCGAGAAGCGCAGCTTGCCAAAGGATTATTGGAATTCCAAGGCCGATGGGTAACACCTGAAGAAAAAATGCACCTGGAAGGTTTTAAAAAATATCAAAATCAATGGGTTAGCGGTGATTTATTCAAGGCACTCATGGAGGAAGAAAAAAGGGTGCGAGAAGAAATTCAAGCAATACAAAAAAATATTGAGAAAGAACGCGAATTAGCAAGCAAAATCTATCTCATAGAGACAGTTGATGCTAAACGTTATCGTGGAGAAATTCTTGAAAAAAAAGAAACAAGTGTCTCGATGAAACTGATTTTTCCCAATGGCTTTGTAGAACGAACTTTTCCCAATGATATGATCCAGAAGATGCAGCTAGAAAACATGGTATTTGAAGAATATTATGCAGAATTTGCCAATAAAAAATCTTTGTATGATCAAATGGCCTTAATCAAATGGGCACAGGAAAAAAAATTACAAGAATTGATTGTGTTAGCACGTTGCCAGATTTTTTTGCTAGACTTTAGCCACCCTGAATATCAAAGAATTCCAATGTTTCAAAAAGATGGAATTTGGTGGAAAAAGTAATTGGGGAAATTTATGAATTCAAATAGCGAACGAACCGAACGAATGGGATTTACTAAAACAGAAAGAATCGAAAAAGATCCATTCTTAGAAATTGGAATTAGAATTCCTGACAATTTTGAAAAATTGGTCACCATCTATGAGCGCAAAATTCAGGCAATGGTTGAAAAAGGCTGGGATACTGGAAATGATCCAGACAAGCTTGCTACTTTTGAACGCTGGCATAGTTTTAAGAGCCGGTTTTCAGATGAACAAGCATATCAACAATATCTCCGAGATAAAAAATTACCTTTGATCCAGGAATTCATTGCAAGCATTGATATGGGAGGCTGGATCAAAAAAGAACGTTTTTTGGCTCGAATCCATTGCATTGCGACTGTGCTCAATCTTGAGGTTGCATTGTCAGAAAAATTATTCACTGAAGAGATCAAACGCCAAGGAATTGAGATCCGCAGCATGGTTCCTGCACCCAATCCAGTGAGAGAGCTTAAAGCAAACATCATTGGTCAGGGCATGGATCGTAAAGTTGAAATTACGTGGGCTGGCAATGCAGATTGCAGCCACTATATCATTTGTCGGGGAACTTCAGACAGTCCACCTGCTAATCCAAGGCAAGGACGGCTCAAGATGCTCCCCAGTTCGGTGAATTCTTACACACATCCTATTTCTGAACAAGATATAGGGTTATCTTTTTGTTATGTTATATTTTCTTTTCGACAGGATGATAATCAAACTAGTTCCACATCTGTAGAAGTGCATTGTCCGGGGGAATTGAATCCACAAAAAATTCATGCATATCAAGAATACAATGAAATTGTGATTGAATGGCAGCCAATTCCCAATATAGCACACTATAGAGTTGTATGCGATAAAATGGAACGCAAGTGCGAACAAACTATTTTTCGATATCGTCCTCGAGTATCACAACCTGTGCACTATGAAATAACCGCAGTTTTCGAAAATGGCACTGTGTCACAGAGCGTTGCTGGATCATGCCAATTTCAATTGCCTCCTATTGAAGCGCCGGCTTGCTTGTCATCCGTAGAAGATGACAATATTGTCATCTCTTGGAACCCTCGACCAGAAAGTGGATGGTCCTATCGTTTGATGCGTTCAGAAGACGCAGGGTTCAAAGATGCAGCCTTGATCTGGCATGGCACATCCAACAAAGTTGCCGACCCAAAAGATATTGCAACCCCAGAGCTGAAAGCGCAACCTGGAATTCTATATTATTATGCAGTTTATCCATATCATGAAGTGTTCATGCCATTGGCAATCCAAAAAGTTCCTGAAAAATTGACTTTAAGTTATGCTGGACCTGTGCTTTTTCCCAAAGAAGTGATCAACCTCAAAGCTGAACAAAAAGGCCAGCAAATTCAATTGACATGGCAAAATCCAAGTCCCAATTGTAAATGCCATGTATTTAAAAGCACACAGCCTACTATTCCTTTTGTGCACATTGCCCAAACCATTGAACCAGCGGCCAACACAATCTATTGTGGATGTGTAGTGAATGAAGAAACATATTTAGATCAGCATCCACATCAAGGGACAAATTGTTATCTTGTGATCGCTGACTATGGAAAATATGGATTTGCACCAGGCATGATTGCCACTACTTCATATTATCCAGCGCCCCCTACTCCGACAGAGTTCAATGGTGAATCTAATTATCAATCCGTGCGTTTGCTCTGGAAACGGCCTATAGGGCCATGCACAGGATATACGCTATACCGTGCTGAACAGAATGATCTTGCTAAAGCCATTATGCTGGCACAAATTCCAGATCCAGAGCGTACTTCTTATGAAGATCGTGGCGTACAATTTGTGACAGATCAACCTTATTTCTATTTCATCTTTGCCAAAAATCATCATGCTAGTTCAGCAATGGCACAATGCGGACCATTTCTCGGATTTAGCGAAATCCAGCAACTAGAAATTATTCCGAGAGGCACGATTGTAGAATTAACTTGGCAAGCACCAACGTTAGCTCATAAAGTGGTCGTATATCGAAAATCAGATGCAGAAGAAACATTATTATCTCAGGATAATAGAAATAGTTATATAGATGCTGCTGTTTTACCAGGAATCACATACCAATATCGTATCGTTGCGGTATATCTTAAAAAAGATAGTTCGTTTTTCCAAACACAAGGAGCAATCGCTGAAATTACCATTGCTCCAGAGCAGCCATACTTAACCTATTTTCATGCGCGTCATCTGGGCAGTTATGTTATATTAGAATGGGAACCCCCAAGTGATGGCAGCCTCATGATACTCTCTAGCCCAAAACCTTTAGAAATTCCTTTAGAAATGAATAT
Organism: Planctomycetota bacterium; assembly: GCA_022710345.1. Lineage (GTDB taxonomy): Bacteria > Planctomycetota > Uabimicrobiia > Uabimicrobiales > JABWCH01 > JAKLHB01. Next base: position 1,806 of record JAKLHB010000081.1, on the reverse strand, counting down.
GGATCAATTTAAGCAATGGAAGCAGCAGCAACAAGCCATTACAATTGTCCCTACTGCCAACAATCCAACAGAACACCGCACCACATCTTCTCCTTGCTTTTATTATCCCATGATTGTTCTTCACAATAGAATATATTTCACAAGAGCTATTCGATGCCATGCTATTCCTGAATTGATAGGGAATGTACGCGGTTACTGTGTTTACAACACAAATGATCTTTTGGAATTACGCCTAGAATGGGACTGGCCCTACGATCTCCAAAAAGTGCGCGTTTGTAGAGGTACAGGCAAGTATCCACGTGGCCCACAAGATCCAGATGCAAAAATTTATGATGTCTTGCGATCAGGATATTTTTCCAGAGGCTGGTTTACAGATCCTGAATTGCCGCAAGAACCAGAGGGGCAATTGTATTGCTACACATTATATCGTATTGAAGAAATAGAGCTAAATGTAGAGCAATATTCTCCTGGAGTAGATGAAAACTGCAAAATTGCTGTTTTCTATGCACGTACTAAAATCAATATCTATTTGATGAAAGAAAAGAATTATTTTTTTTATTGGAATGCTCACCAAACACTCCAAAGTATATGCAATCTAATTCATGGCGACTTTGCACTGGCTTATAGCATCCATCCAGCATTGCCTAATTCATGGCAAATCATTGACAATACAACCGCAAATATCTTGCAAAAATCAAGCGGTAAAGTTGCATTGCCCAAATTACCTCCCAATGCTTATGTCAAAATACTATGGCATCAGCGAGAAGATGGAAGATGGATTGAATGTCATCCCTGGCGTTTAAAAATCGAAGAATAGTCGGAGGATTGCCTACATCCCAAGGATTTTGCTGTAAATCCTTGGGAAACGGCTATGAAATCTGTTTTAGAAAGCAATTCATTATGGAAGACTTTAGAGAAACCATATCTCCAGGCACAATGCTTGGAAAATGCAAAATTTTGCAGGTGCTTGGAAAAGGCGGCATGGGAATTGTCTATCTAGGATACCATGATGGCTTAAAATCTGAAGTAGCTATTAAAGTTCTACATACAGATAGCGAAGAACACCTGCAAAATTTTTTTAGAGAAGCGAAGGCCATTGCTCGTTTACAGCATCCTAATATCATGAAAATCTACGACATCGAATATGACTCAGAATCTCAAAAACATTATATTGTAGCCCAATTAGTTGCAGGAAAAACATTAGATATAGTGCTGAAAGAAAAAGGTGCATTAGATCCTTTGTATGCATTAAATATCATTGAAGAAACAGCCAAAGGCTTAAGCTACGCCCATCAGATGGGCATCATTCATCGAGACATCAAGCCAGGCAATATCATGCTCGACCAAGAAGGGCATGTCAAGATCACAGACTTTGGGCTTGCGTATTCTATGGATATGGATAATCCGATCACAAGCAAAATTATGGGGACACCTAATTACATTGCTCCAGAGCAATGTCAAACAGATGCGAAATTAGATGGACGGACAGACATCTATGCATTAGGTGGAACATTTTATCATTTGCTTGCTGGTGTTCCTCCATTCCATGGCCATTACGATGTCAGGGAATTAGTACGTTTACATCTCACAGAAAGCCCTCAACCTCTGGAACAAGTGGCAACCAATGTTCCAAGTGGACTTATTAAATGCATTCGTAAGATGATGGCCAAAGATCCTGCAGAACGGTTTGCAAATTGTGAGGCACTTCTGGAACATCTGCAAAATCTCAAGCTAGTGCTTAAAAAAGTTGTATGCCCTAGATGCGGGCAAGAAAATAGTGTAGCTCAGGTTTTCGATTGTCCAAGA